>NZ_JAVAXX010000011.1:0-64443 GCF_042709275.1 Bacillus sp. LR_5
GATATATTATGAATAGTCGCCGCATCATAATATGTATCATTTTGGTCTCTCATTCCGAAGGCTGCTGTTGCATCTGAAATCAGGTATGTATCAAACCCTAAATTAGCACTCATTCTTGTGGTGGTTGATACACAGTGAGGCGTGGTTAAACCAGTTATGACTACAGTGTTTATTTCATTTAATTTTAAGAATTCTTCTAAATTCGTACCAATAAAGCTGCTATTTACTGTCTTGGTTATAATGACTTCTTCATCCATAGGCTTAACTATTTCCTTTATCGCAAACCCTTCATTCTTTGGATGGAATAAAGAATGAGGTTTATCAGAAGTGTGTTGTATGTATATGACTGTCCATCCTTTTTCTCTCCATAATTTTAGTATTTTACTAATGTTTTCTTCCGCCTTTACGTTATTCCGTTCCCCCCATTTTTTATCATCGAAGGCTTTTTGTACATCCACAATGATTAAAGCTTTTTTCTTTTCTTCCACAAGATACCCTCCTATGTAGAATTTCTATTTATTACTACATTCTAAATACAAATTTTACTTTTGTACAATTGTTTAATGATGAATTTCAAATGAGCGCCTTCTTTATTGGAAAATGCGTTCTAAACTGCAACTGTGCCCAAGCCGTTAACCTTCAATAATCTAATCTGAGAATCACTGGCTCTACAGAAAATGATAAAAAGCACTCTAATAACGAGTGCCGAAATGAAAAACTATTGATTTAGAAGCCATTTGATACGCTCAGCTGAAAAGATGTAGTGGAGTATTATTAGACATAAAAAGACAATACCAACTGGTTTTAAATGACTAAAATAAAGCGCTGCAACAGCCATTGCAAAGATCAATAATTCAATAACTAGCCTTGTTACCCCGTTTACAGCTATTACAGTTTGTCCACTTCGACTAGGATCATGAGGTACTGCAAATACAGACCAGACAATCATAACTGCAATAGGTAAAACCAAAGTTAAAACATACTTAAAATAACCATTAAAGCTTATCCAAGCAAACACCCCTAAGGAGATTAGTGCAGCGATTTCAAGGGTGAATCTTAAAAGTAAATTAGTCTGATTCAGTTTTTCCAACTCCTCTATAAAAAACACCCCCGCAGGAGATGCTCTTTCTCTGCTTTATTTCAGCGTATAAAAACTTTTCTGTTCTTCCTATTTAGATTCTATTGTAGTTTTCGGCGAGATTACCTCTACTTTTGAAAAGATGATACCGACTGCTGCTGTTACCAATGCTCCGATAATAGAACGATGATAAGTATAATGAAATATGACAACTTTTCCCCTCCTATCCAGTTAATTATCCAAATAATCAGGAAGTTGTCTACAATTTGCAGAATTTGTCGAACGAAGGAAAGAATATACCATAAAAGCTGAATATTGACCTCGCTTATCGCTGGGAGGTTTTACTCTTTGCATGAATTACAGTAATAAACTGCCTTCCCTTTTGAGAAGACGTTCCCCTCTTATATCCATTTGTTGCAACTAGACTCTTCCAATAAGCTTCCTTTTGGCGCTGCTGCTTCTATTCCAAGTTGAGCAACACCTGAATGTTTCATTGGAATTTCTGAACCATAGATCGTTGCTGAATTTGTTGCAAATGCATACGTAGGAGTAGTCTTGAAAAATGAAATGCCTTCCCCGCCTCGAGTGATGGCAGAAAAAGTGGGGGTTTTGTTAGAGAGGAATCTATAGATATGTGTATCTAGAAGATTTGACAGCATTAAACATTATACTTACATCGTTGGGAATAGGCCAACAATAACGCGGAAGAACGTTATTATTCGAATATGTTCTTTTCATTGGTAAACGAACAAAAAAAGAACATGTTTTGAAAAAAGATAGATCAAAACATCTTCTTATATGTTGTCATAGCGTAACTTTTTTATAGAAGGTTGATTACATTTTCGGGGCTTCCAAACCAAATTTTGCCCATTCTTCTTTTGCTGGACCATAAATACCTGGAACAGTTAAACCTGCTTGTCTCATAAGAACAGTCATTTGTCCCCGATGGTGATTTTGATGTTGAATTAAAAACATCAAAAGTGAACCGTTAGGCAATTGTTGTCCGATAAAGTTGATACGTTCTTGAAGTGTATGGTCAGTCCATTGGGTTTTTAATGCCTGTACAAATGCATTACTGGCTTGATAATAGCTGTCAGCTATAAACTGAGCAGAAGTTGGAACAGGATAATCTTCAGCTGGGGCATGGAACGTTAAGTCTGTGTTTGAGGTAATGATGCGAATGGCAGCAACAGTGTGCCAGGCAATACGGCCTAGAGTCCAATTTTGTGAAGTTATTTCTTGATTAAGTGATTCATCAGTCAGACTATTTAATAGTTTCTGTGTAGCATCTGCTTCGAACTCCCAAGATTTCAAAAAATGGTCTAAGGTTTGAAACACAAAAATCCTCCTTTTTATTCTTTTGTTTTTTCAATGTGCCTATAGGTTAATTATAATGCCTCGTTTCGTTAAAAAGAACAAAAATTTTGGACAAGAATAATCATAGTAAAATGCGTAGACATTCTTAAACATAACGATTTACGCATCTTTTTACAAACATGGTGACTCCTTGGTCTCCATTGTCAGCGAGAATCAAATATCATATGAAAACAATCCTATATTCTTATTACTTTACTGAGCAATAAATACCTTCCGTATACTTAGTGATGCCTTCATCGTAATCAGGATACTGATATGCAAGACTTTCTGATACAGCTTTTGAATACTTTCTAAATAATGCATAGCAAGTAAATAAAGACTTCCACATTTCCTGATACCCATTCGCAGAATATGTAGACATGAGTTCCTCCCATTCTTTATTTGAAAGGTACCGCTTCATAAATTTATAGTTCTTCCCCATACTAAATGAATACCCTTTCTGAGATGCGATATGCCAGGCCATCATTCTCAATAAATTAGGACGTACAATTTCATTTAAATGGTCAATGGCAAAAAGGATTTCATTTCTTGCTAGTCCTTTTACTACGTAAGTCGAAACCATCCAGAACTCATTACAGCAATCATCAAATTCCCTTGCAGTCGGCCTTTTCATCCAGTATTGGCGATCATTTGGGGTCACTTTATAGTTGATGAACGAATCCTTATCAAGCAATACCTTAACCAAACCATCGTTATTAGCAAAATAATCTTCTGCTTCACGAATTGGAATAAGGGTTAGATCTAATTTGTTGCCATCCTCAAAAAGAATAATGTATGAAAACCAATTACCTAATTCGGGAGGAAAAAGCTCCATATCTTCTGGTTTTTGCATCATAATGCGCTTCCCAAAGATTTCGAGCCACTGATCATTTTCTTTAAAAGAATCTACATCAGTTACAAAATACGAGATGTCATAATCTTGGAAGTTGTCAGGAGGGATATTTCTGTTTGTACGTGACCCTTCCAAAGTGACCAATCGGATTCTCTCATCGTTCAAAGCAAAGTCCAAAAAAATGTCCATCATTTCCTGCTCACTTCGCATTACATGTTCCTCCGTTTCAGCCTTAATATCTAACTGTAAAACCGAATATTGATCTGTACGTCTTATAGATTTTTTTACTCTTGAATGTGATGTATTCTTCTAAGCTTTATTTTACATGATGTTCTCCTATATATCATTCAATATTAAGATGCAAGACATCTCAAAATCAGATATCAACTATGACGGACTACATGAATATTCAGTTTTTTGTAGAGCCGCCATGGGACGACACTATCTTTGACACACTTTAATCCCCCTGCTTTATCGACATGTTAACTGGTATGAGAGATTGACAAAAAGAAGGAAAACGATATATTTAAGCGAATACGAGTTTTTGAGTAAATTTTAAAATGGCACTTTTTTCAAAAATCATGTCTTAACGGGGGGATTCGGTATGAATGAATTTATGAAGAAGTTTTCCTTAACAAAACCGATTATTCAAGCTCCAATGGCTGGCGGTATTACAAAGCCCCGACTTGCATCTGCAGTTTCGAATCAAGGTGCTCTTGGCAGCTTAGCATCGGGGTATCTTACGCCAGACCTCCTAGAACAACAAATAAAAGAAATGTTTGAGCTGACAGACGCTCCTTTTCAAATTAATGTGTTTGTTCCGCTAGGTCTAGAGATGCCACCAGAAGATCAGATTAAAAAGTGGAAAGAAAACATACCGTTAGCTAATCAAGTAAATCAATTCACATCTGTACAAGAAGAGTGGGATGACTTCTATCAAAAAATTGATCTAATTTTAAAATACAAGGTTAAGGCTTGCTCATTCACTTTTGATCTGCCGCCTGAAGACGCAGTAAAGGAGCTAAAAACCGCTGGATGCTGTTTAATAGGAACCGCTTCAACAGTAGAAGAAGCATTGTTAATGGAAGAACGGGGAATGGATATAGTAGTCCTTCAAGGAAGTGAAGCCGGTGGACATCGCGGAGCATTCTTACCTTCCAAAGGTGAATCTGCCGTAGGTTTAATGGCTCTGATTCCACAAGCAGCAGATGCACTGAGCGTACCTGTCATAGCTGCTGGGGGAATGATAGACCACAGAGGAGTAAAAGCAGCTTTAACCCTTGGAGCCCAAGGAGTTCAAATCGGTTCTGCCTTTTTAATTTGTCACGAGAGTAACGCACATCCAGTGCATAAACAGAAAATACTAGAAGCAAACGAAGCAGATACAAAGCTTACGACATTATTTTCAGGTAAAGAGGCCAGAGGAATCGTAAATAAATGGATGGAAGAAAAAGAACAGTTTGAGACACAAACCCTTCCGTACCCTTATCAAAATACACTAACGAAGGCAATGAGACAGAAGGCTTCACTTCAAAATAACCATGATCAGATGTCTTTATGGGCAGGTCAAGGGATACGGTCATTGACTGAGGAAATTTCGGTTAAGCAGCTTTTAAATCAGCTTTGCCAAGAGGATATAAAAATATAGGCGCACCTCATTGATAGAGCAAAAAGCAAACTTCGACAGGCAGTTTGCTTTTTTTTTCGTAATTTCATCCCCTGACTCTGGAAATCTAAATACTCCTACATTTTCAAAGCTAATTTGAATCGGGTTATCAATCATCACATTGATACGATGCGATCTTGATAATTTCACCACAACCACAATACATTACCAACATTTCGATCTTATCTCCCCTTCTCAAGTTTTGCTATCTATTCGAAAAATCGATAACTCCCATATTAAATTCGAATAGTAAAATGGTTGTTTTTCGTTTGATTCAGATGATATAAAGTCATATGATAAAAAAAGTAATGAGACAGAAAGCGTGAGAATTGATGAAAATAGGATTTTTTGATTCAGGAATTGGTGGCATGACTGTATTGTATGAGGCCATAAAAGTTCTTCCTTATGAAGATTACATTTTTTATGCAGATACGTTAAACGTTCCATACGGTGAAAAATCAAAGGGTAAAGTTAAAGAATATATTTTCAATGCAGCTGAATTTCTGGCCAGTCAAAATATCAAAGCTCTTGTTATTGCGTGTAATACAGCTACTAGCATTGCGATAGAGGATCTTCGGAGAAACTTCGACTTTCCGATAATCGGAATCGAACCCGCTGTAAAGCCTGCTATAAATAAATGTACAGAGGAAAGAAAAAGAGTTCTGGTAGTTGCTACTAATTTGACGCTTAAAGAAGAGAAATTTCATAATCTAGTTAAAGAAATTGATCACCATGACCTTGTTGATTGCTTAGCTCTTCCAGGACTAGTTGAATTTGCTGAGAACTTTGATTTTAGTGAAGACAAAATCATTAAATATCTAAAGAACGAACTATCTTCTTTTGATCTGAAACAATATGGAACGATTGTGTTAGGATGCACTCATTTTCCGTTTTTCAAAAACAGTTTTGAAAAACTATTTGGGATAAAAGTTGATATGATTTCAGGCAGTGTCGGTACTGCAAAACAGTTGAAAAAAGTTCTTGCAGATCGTAACCAGCTTGGTAAAGGATCGGGCTCAATCACCTTTTTCAATTCTGGCCATAAAATTGTGGACCAAGTAGTCATATCAAAGTACAAAAGATTGTTTGAAATATTAGATGAAACTCAAAGGAGTCATGTTGGACATTGAATGTAAATGAAAAAGACAATCTCCTGAAGAGAAACATGAACTAAGAAGCGGGCTTAAAAAGCCCACTTTTTTTCTAACAAACAATTGAGTTATACACACATATCTGATTACAGTGTTTTCGCTCTTTCCCCTCTTATTTCTCCCCCATCTCTTATAGCTTTTCTATTTCAATAAAACACAAGTCTCGATTGAAAAGTTATCGTAACATTTACACTTCACAGGACATTTTTCGAGATTAGAAATCGACCGTTTGCCAGATACACAAAGTCATAATGTGTAAATTCTGTGTCTATTTTCATGTTGATTATGGAATTATTTTCATAATGTTTTATAATACAAGATGATAACGCTTTCTAATTATAATGATAGGGGGAAATAATGATGATGAAAAAAGGACTGCTTGCGGGTGCGCTTACGGCAACTGTGCTTTTTGGCACATGTGCAGTAGATGTGCCGGGTATTATTAGTCCAAAAACCGCAAAAGCTGCATCACAGCTAACTGATGGAATCGGCGGAAGGGCTTACTTGAACAGCACTGGTGCCATTTTTGTTACGAAAATCCAGCTTCCTAGCTCCATTCAGGTTTCAAATGGGACAGCCTACATCTACTCTGGCTTTAGCGGGGGCACAGAATCCGATATCGGATTTCAGTACAGTGATAAATATAACGTATGGAAACCATATATGAAAGTCGGTTCAAAAGGACAGGATCAGGTTCAGTACCTCGAAGGAGGAAGCCAATTCACGAATACGAAAGGCTTCCGTCCCGGCAGCACCGTACAACTTACCATCTACAAAAACCTTAACGGCAATACCCGCGCTACATACTGGGGCACGAACAATGCGGGATACAACGGCCGTCTCATTTCAGAAATCAGCAAAACAAATGTCGGCTCCATCTCCAAATGGAAAGCGCTCGCTACAGTTGCAACAACAGGTTCACGCCAATCTATCAAATCAAACTTTTCAACATCTTTTACAAACATCACCATCGACAACAAAGCAATAACACCTGTAATTGATACACAAGACTTCGCTAAAGTAACAGTCTCAGGCAACAGTGTCAGTTTATCCGTTGTCAAAAATTAAAACATGTTAAACATACAATGCGTTAGGCTATTGAGAAGCTCTCGATAGTCTTAAAGGGGGCTTAACATGCCCCTTTTTTCATTTCAATTTAACTTTCAGTTAGCTTCGGTACATGCCGTCTATCTCCGTCTTTTATCTGGGTGAAGTAAGGAGCAGCTCGCCCCTTCTGAACCTGTTCCATTTGCTCAACGCAAAAGGTGTGCATCACTGTCTTAAAAATGTTAAAACAAATAGCAGATGGTGCACTTTATTTTTAGATGAGGCATGCTTACGCTCGATATGCAAGTCAAATGATTAAGGGTCTGCAAGAGAGAGAAGTTTTGGATGTACTTTCATAAAAGAGGGATGGCTTCATATAGCTCGATTGCACCAGGAAGATTAACCAGCGATTGGCCGAGAACAACACATCACTTTGAAACGGATTCATTCCAAAATCATAAGTATGATCCAATAACTAATAAAGATCAGTTAGCAGTCCAGCCTTAAAAATATTTTTACATCAATTAAACTAGCATCACTATCGAATAAGCTCGATCTGCATATCATGTACTATCCTCTTTTAAGGAAGGTGATGTTATGAGGTCATTTCCATTAATCGTAGTTCTATTCATCCTATTAATCATCGTTGGGACATCTTTCTTTGGTGGCTATTAAGAACACACCTTACCTCATATCCATCAGACGCCATAAGAAATCTTTATGGCGTCTGTTTTTTATTAGATTTAAACAAAACCATTAAAGTGGGCCATGCAAACACACCTATGGAGATTACTGCCACGACTTCTTTGTGAGGGAAATATTCTTCCCTTTATGGACTATTGTCGATCAAAAGAGAAAGTTGAAATGCATTTTTATGGTGAGATGAATCGAGGCTTAGACATATAAAAAACCGCAAAGCTTTCTTGAAGAAGCTTTGCGGTTTTTGGGTCTCTTCTTTGCTTCATATAAGCCAATAGATTTCAAGCGTAATCCACTGCCATACATCCAATGATTTTTTATTTTGAAATAGGTTTCTTCTACTCTTCATGTGAGATGACTCAAGGTATGCCACGTCACAATAATATGGCGGATACTGAATGGTCTCAATCAGTTTTTTCCCCATTCTATCAATTCTCCACAGAAAAAATGGCTATGGCAGAACAACTTTCATAGAGTAATCATCATTTAATGAGCCATCATCTCATGGGCAATATCGTGTCCATCCATTTTTGACGGGTAGTAAGTAGGCCAGTTTTTGACTTCATCAAGTAAAGCTTCACGGTCGTCCCCCCAATAGAGATGGTAATGACTAGCTTTAGTCGGGTAAATACTATGATCACTAAACTGAATATACTGAGGCAGCCCTTCTGCTTTTTTAGCTAGTTTGAATATGTATCTTACCCCTCTATTGCCCGCATCATAGGTTAGAATTTCGTATCCGTCATACGTATACTTACCAGAATATTCTTTTCCATTTTTGAAGAACGTTACAGTATCTTTCTGGATTACAATACGGTCAACATCTGTTTGATAGCCTTTTTTATAATACTCTTTATATTCTTCAGCTGTCTTGCCGCCTTCGTGCTCTGATTTATATGAAAACACTTCGTCAAGAGTACCATCTTGCAGGTATGGATATACAGATTGCCAATCTCCTTCCCAATCAGAAAGTAAGCGATCCTTTACTTGGCTGTTTTTAAAATAGCCTTCATATATTTTTTCTGTTTCTTCATCATGCGCATGACTATGATCGTGAGAATGTTCTTGTGTATGACTGTCAGATGTTTGCTCTTGCGTTTTGGAAGAGTCTTCTTCAACTGCTGAGGATGATGTTGTTTGATTAGACTCACCTGCAGAAGAACCGGAAGTCTGACATCCTGCCAATACGAGTAATGAACCAATCGTTAATATGCCTAGCCGCTTTGAAAATAAAATGTTCATTCCAACACTCCTTTTTATTAAATCGAAAACATTACGATTTATATTATACATACATCTCTTGCAAACATCAAAGGGAAAATGCTCTTCATGCGGATGGACTATTTTAAAGGAATAACTGACTTTGTTCATCAGTTATTCCTTTAAAATACGAAAGTCTACGATATTTCCATATCGATCCGCTTCAATATGACAGCACCCCTCAAGCAGCTGTTTTAATTTTCCCCGTCCGCGTTGTACCCTTGATTTTGCTCCTGAGTAAGAAATGCCGAGCTTTTCACTCAACTCTTTCTGTGATAACCCCTGAAATTCAGTTAACTCGAGCGCCTCTCGATACTTTTCAGGCAACCGTTTGATGGTCGATCGAATACACACAGCTGCTTCCTTGGTGAAATTTTCTTCCTCTGCACGGTTATTAAAATGTAGATCATCAGGCAATATTTCGCTTGTTTTTTTTGTACGGTAAAAATCAATAATCGTATTTCTAGTGATCCGATAAATCCAGCTGTCGATCTTTTGTTCATCGATCAGATTTGGGAGATGCACTTGTATTTTCATAAATACGATTTGCAAGAGGTCATCAACGATAGATTGATCGTTAACCCTTTGTGAAATATATGTTTTTAACGGCTGATGAAATTGATCCCATAGATCCTCTATATTCATTTGAAAAAACCTCCTATAATTTTGCGTCTGCTTTACATTTGCTTCGTCTTTTTAATCGTAACAAAGAGCGAAACAATTGTTGAATCAATTGTATTGCAGCTGTTGCAAAAAATAATGATAAAGGAGAGGTTTGTTGTGGAGTATACCTATTTAGGGAGAACAGGATTGCGGGTGAGCCGTTTATGTTTAGGCACGATGAATTTTGGAGTTGATACAGACGAAAAGACTGCGTTCCGTATCATGGATGAAGCGCTTGATAACGGCATTCAATTTTTTGATACTGCCAATATTTACGGCTGGGGCAAAAACGCAGGATTGACAGAGAGCATCATTGGAAAATGGTTTGCACAAGGAGGACAGCGCCGCGAGAAAGTTGTTCTGGCGACAAAAGTATATGAACCGATTTCTGATCCGAATGACGGACCAAATGATATGAGGGGCTTGTCTCTATACAAAATCAGACGTCATCTGGAAGGATCACTGAAGCGGCTTCAGACAGATCATATCGAATTGTACCAAATGCATCATATCGATAGGCGGACACCGTGGGATGAGATATGGGAAGCTTTTGAGACTCAGGTTCGCTCCGGCAAAGTAGACTATATTGGATCCAGTAATTTTGCAGGCTGGCATTTAGTTAAAGCGCAAGCTGAAGCTGAAAAACGGCGATTCATGGGACTCGTCACTGAACAGCATAAGTATAGTTTATTAGAACGAACAGCTGAAATGGAAGTGCTGCCGGCTGCACGGGATCTTGGTTTAGGAGTAGTGGCGTGGAGTCCCCTTGCAGGAGGGCTTCTTGGCGGGAAGGCATTGAAAAGCAATGCCGGAACTCGCACAGCAAAAAGAGCAGATTTAATTGAAAAACATCGTTTGCAACTCGAGAAATTTTCAGATTTATGCAAAGAACTAGGAGAGAAAGAAGCAAATGTGGCTTTGGCATGGGTGCTGGCAAATCCAGTTTTAACTGCGCCGATCATCGGACCACGAACGGTTGAGCAGCTGCGTGATACGATAAAAGCCGTTGAAATCAGTCTGGATAAGGAGATTCTCTGCATGTTAAATGATATCTTTCCCGGACCTGGAGGAGAGACACCTGAGGCATACGCCTGGTGATACATTCATTACTCAATACTGACATTTTTCTTAAATATTTATACTGAACTATCATATTAAGAAAGACAAGAGCATGTTTGTCTCTTGTCTTTTCCACATCGTGCTGAAATGCTGGCTAAACATCGACAAAAATGCTGCCGCTTCTAAAAAAGAACCCTAAACAATAGAGTAACTGGAGAGACAACTGGCTTGATCAGCTTGGGACCCCTTTCAGCTGTATTTAAATCAATCAAACTAATGATTCATTGGCAGTCTAAATATTATTATTGTTTCTTTACAAAATAGTAATAGCCCCTGTAATGATTGCTAACAACGTAATAACTAATGATGTAATTACAGCCCACTTAACGGCAAACCTTTGAAATGACCCCAAGTCCATTTTAAGCATGCTTACTAGCAATACTGTTGACGCAACCAATGGACTCATCAGATGAACCGGCTGCCCCATTATAGAAGCCCTTGCAATTTCTACTGGTTCTATACCATATGCTGAGGCAGCTTCTGCAAAGATAGGTACCATACCAAAGTAATATGCATCATTTGATAAAACAAAAGTAAACGGAATACTAGTGAGTGCTACAATAACGGGGAAAAACCCTCCCATTGATGAGGGAATAACGGATATTAATGATCCTGCTATGGCATCCACCATCTTTGTCCCGGATAATATACCAGCAAATACTCCTGCTGAAAATACCAATAATACTACAGTTATGGCATTACCAGAATGCTCGGCGATTCGCTCCTTCTGCATTTTTACATTCGGATAATTTATAGTAAGGGCAAGAACAAAACCAATTAAAAATAAAACTGACGGATGCTTAGTTCCAAGCACAATAAACACCATGATACTTATAACGAGGAATAAATTAAGATATATTAAGCGTGGCCTTTTCAATTGCTCGCTCTCCAAACTAGCAGCCATATAAGATTGAGAGCTGTCCTTTGTTATATGTCTAGGCTCTAATTGAACGATGCCTATTCGATTCCTCTCTTTCCTTCCCATTAGAAAAGCCAGAAATATCACACAAGCAATACCTCCAAGCATGGTCGGAAGTAATGGCACAAAAAAATCTGAAGGATCCAAACCCAGCACTGAAATCGCTCTTGTAGCTGGTCCGCCCCATGGAGTCATTCCGCTAACGATACTCAACGACAGCATTGCTAATGTCGCCATAACCATGGGATTCATACCAATTCTTTTATACAAAGGTAACATTGCTGAGACTGTTATCATATAGGTTGTTGTACCGTCCCCATCTAAAGCGATAAGCATTGCCAAGACGGCAGACCCTATCGCTATTTTCACAGGGTCTCCCTTTACTATAGATAAAATTTTTTCTATTAGCGGATCAAATAAACCTGCATCAATTAAAATTCCGAAAAAAAGAATAGCAAACAATAGCAATGCCGCTGAACTTGCAACTGTTTGAATTCCTTCTAAAATCATGTCGCCAATACCCTTACCAAAACCTCCAATAAGAGCAAAAACAATGGGAGTGATGGTCAAGGCAACAATAGGCGAGACTTTCTTTGTCATTATTAATATTGTAAAAACAGTTACCATCGAAAAACCTAAAATAGTAAGCATATTACACCTCCAAGAATGCGCTTTCAAATGACTTTTGATTAACATATCTTATACGGTGTAATAAGTTAAATAAATATTTTTTTACTGTGTTTCAAAAAAAATTCTATCATAACTTTAAATGGTTACCATTTGTTCACCCTTTAAAAAATCAATGAATGCTTTAACGAGTTTGATTCCTAATGATTTTTGATCGTACATTAGCCAAGTATCTCTCATTAGAGGCTTACCCTTAGCATTATACAGTTCCATTGTGTACAAATGATCAGATTCCTGCAGGCAAATTTCTGGTGCTATGGAGTAACCAAGACCATGCTTTACCATCTCTTTGCAAGTCTCTTGTCGATCCACTTCCATTGCAATAATGGGGGCTTGTTTTAGATTCGTATGCATCCAATCTTCTATAATCGTTTTTAAAGAAGCATCCGTTTTATATTTGATAAAAGGTAAAAAAGGAAGTTGCTCTATCGTTATTGGTTTTTTTGAGATGATATGTAATTTTTCCCGTGTCAGCCGTTCCTCCACCCCTTTCCAGCGATGGCTTCCTCTCAGTATACCGACTTGTACAATACCAGCATCTAATAATTTCATGACATCTGTGCTCCAGCCTGTTTGTACACTATATTGGACATTAGGATACATAGTGGA
Source organism: Bacillus sp. LR_5 (assembly GCF_042709275.1). Lineage (NCBI taxonomy): Bacteria > Bacillati > Bacillota > Bacilli > Caryophanales > Bacillaceae > Bacillus > Bacillus sp. LR_5. The sequence continues at coordinate 13,108 of NZ_JAVAXX010000011.1, forward strand.
AAATTCCCTTAATAACTTAGGGAGCTTATATTGAGCGAAATTGCTTGATACCCCCAGCCTTAGATGTCCTTGCACCTCTTTGCTTAGATTAGAGATATGATCTTTGGTATCTTGAAGTTCCTGTAGCATTCTTCTTGCATAAGCAACCAAGTGTTCTCCTTCCGCAGTAAAGGTAATTCCTTTATGCCTTTTGGTGAATAATTCAATTCCGAAAATCTCCTCAATCTTATTCAACCGATAAGTGATGGAAGGCTGTGATGTAAATAATCGTTCTGCTGTTTTTGTTACACTTTGTTCTTCGTGAAGAATTTTCAATAAAATCCAATCTTTCTCATCCATTTTCATCTTCCTTTCTAGTCCTTCTTTCACAATTATAAAAGTTTTTTTATCGAATATTAAGAAAACTTATATTTTATTTTTATTTTTTTACCTTCTACACTAAAAAACATAAAAAATACTACCTTTCAGATGAGGATGATGACGATGGTCAAGACGAATGTAACAATCATGAGAGGCGGAACAAGCAAAGGCGTTTTTTTCCATGAATCAGCCATGCCTAACAATAAAAACGAATGGGAGCCCTTTTTGCTTGATGTCATGGGAAGTCCTGATAAAAGACAAATAGATGGTTTGGGTGGCGGTAATTCCCTTACTAGTAAAGTGGCAATAATAAAGAAAGCATATACTTCGGATATTGATGTTCACTATACTTTCGGTCAAGTCAGCATTTCAGAAGAAAAAGTGGACTTTAAGGGGAACTGCGGAAATATCTCCGCTGCTGTTGGTCCATTTGCTATCGAAGAAGGACTTGTAAAAGCGACAGAACCAATGACTGCGGTAAGGATCCTGAATACCAATACGAATAAAATGATCATTGCGGAAGTAGAAGTGGAAGACGGTCAGGTCAAATATGACGGAGATGTTACGATATCTGGAGTGCCTGGATCTGGATCTCCAATCTATTTAAACTTTCATGATGCCGCTGGTTCAGTTACCGGTCATTTATTGCCTACTGGAAATAGTTCGGAGTTTTTAGATACAAGTCAAGGCCAAATAGAGGTGTCTATTATCGACTATGCAAATCCATTAGTTTTTGTGGAAGCGAGCAGTATCGGCCTGGATGGAACGGAACTTGCAGAAGAATTTACTGATCTACAGTTGGCTCAATTTGAAGAATTAAGATCCATTGCGGCAGAGAAATGCGGCTTTGCCAGTCGATTTTCAGCTACAAAGTTATCGCCGGCTGTCCCCAAACTGGCTATAGTAGCAAAACCAGAGAAATATAAAGATAGTACAGGTGCTTGGCATTCAAGCGTTGAGATGGACTTACACATCAGGATGATGTCCATGCAAAAGCCACATCAAGCACTGGCTGTCACTGGAGCGATATGTACAACAAGAGCCCTTTCAGTGGAAGGTGCAATCCCTGCAAGAATAGCAAAAAACCACTCTACAAAGGTTCGGCTAGCTCATTCTTCTGGTATTATTGAAACAATGGTGGAGCCCACTGGTATAAAGATCGTCCGTACCGCACGACGTATTATGGACGGAACAGTTTATACGCATGGAGACTATCAAATGATGTAGATGGACTGTGCAAAAAGCCTCCCCCTTTCCATCGTTAATAGATGGATTGAATGCGCCTTCTTGCACAGATCCATTGTAATCTTGCATGGCTTTAAAAAAGCCTCTATATTGTTTTTTATGAAATCGCCAAGGTCCTTTCATGTATCTGCCTCAAGCATGACATAATCATTATAGAGAAAATTGAATACTTTTTACTGCAAATAAAAAGATACCAACATCATTGGTATCTTTTAGATTGAGTTCATCTGCAGCGGTTTCTTTTCCTCACTGCTTATTTGATTACAAAATTACCGTACTCGTTTGAACGAACATGAATCGGCCCGTTTAGATTATAGTTGTTCTCCTTGGCGATAGAGCGAAGCACGTCCACACGGGCAACTGATTCTCTCCATTCGTCACGGGTGTCATGATTGGCCGGATTCATCAGATCGTCATAGCGTACGTCCAAGAATTTATTTAACCACTTCTTCTCGTCTATTCCGTCTTTAGGTGATCCGCCCGCTTTTTTGTTCGTACGTTTAATCAAGGCATAAAAAGAGTCAGGGTCATCACCATCGCCATGCTGAATAACCGTATCGTACATCACAGCTCTAGCCAATGCTGTTTTTAGTCCGGCATTATCCGATCGTTTCATGGCAGGCTGATAATACAAATGGTCATTTACTTTGTCTTGAGCGGCGCGAAATTCCTTATCATTTGCAAGCGACTTCCAGGCAGAAGCGAATCCCTTGAGATTGCTTGTATCATCGCTTTCTTCCTTGGCCAGACGGCGCAATTCAGGCAGATACTTTTTCAGTTTGTTATTCGGAACTGCCTTTGTGTATACTTCCACTACTTCCAATGCATCCCCGGTAGCCGTTGTAAAGCCTGCCCGTCCGCATGTATAGCCTCGCCCGTCATCCAATCGCTCTACATATCCATATTGGATCTCCGTTGTGCCGTTTTCAAAGATACTTGTCAGCTGTTCCGCCCGGCGCTTTTGATCTTTATTCAATCCCGCCGCAAAAACCGTTTCGCTCATCATCAGGGTAAAAAACATGGTGAAAACAAGTAATGAGATCGCTGCCTTTTTCCAAAAATCTGCTTTTTGCATACTGATTTTCATTTTACTTCCCCTTTCTAAATATTGTAAATACAGACTCAGTATACATGATGAAACTGCCCTATTGTTGAAAATACATCAATTTGTCAATATTTTGAATCTAAAGTAATATAGCTTGAATCTTACTCTTTTCATTGCCAATCAGCCTTAGCCCCTCTCACTGGGAAGGTCCCTTTCATACTGCTTCAACTTTAATTAACAAGATGCCATAGGCTTTACTCTATTTTATAATGGAAGTGATCATCGAAAATCGTTAGGGAGGTGATGTAAATGGCAAGCAAGATGAGAATGCCAGATTCCGCAACGTCCCATGCAAAGCCTACTATTGGGAAGGCGATACTTTGCATGGGGTAGACTTTCTAAAAGATCGCCCAAGTAAGCTTTTCTGATATAGTGGCTTTGCACCTTATTTGACATAAAAAAATAAGGAGCTGGCAGAAATGGCATATGTAAAAGCAACCGCTATTTTACCTGAAAAGCTGATATCGGAAATTCAAAAGTATGTTCAAGGAAAAACAATATATATCCCTAAACCTGAATCCTCTCATCAAAAATGGGGTGCGTGTTCAGGAACAAGAAAGCTGATCGATGACAGAAACGCTTCTATTAAAAAAGCATTTAAAAACGGCAAAACCATTCATCAATTATCTGATGAATATCACCTCTCTATTGAAACAATAAAAAAAATTGTCTACTCTAAATAAACAAAACGGAAGCACTGATAAAAAATAATCAGTGCTTTTTATATGGCGAGTTTGTTTCTTAGTTATTTCCTGCATATGATACCATTGGCCAATTGTGTAAAGTTAAGGGAGATGAGAAGAAAGGAAGGTCCTACAAATGACGATAAACAATGGAACGTTGCAAGTACCCGGCGCGAACATCCACTATCAGGTGCGTGGCTCAGGTCCCATCATTCTTTTGGTCCACGGCGGAGGCGGTGATGCCGACAAGTTCCATCATGTTGCCAATCATCTGGCTAACTGGTACACGGTTGTTACTTATGATCGCCGCGGCCATTCCCGCAGCAATCTCGCCAATCAGATTGAGGATTACCGTGTGGAAACACACAGTGACGATGCTCACCGTCTTCTAGCCAAAATCACCAATAAACCGGCATACGTATTTGGAAGCAGCTCCGGGGCTGTTATCGGGCTTGATCTGTGCATACGCCATCCCGAACAAGTACATGTCATGATCCCACACGAACCAATCTTATTGCAGCTTCTGCATGGAAATGAGCTGAAACAAGCCGAGCAATTCATGGAAGACCTTAAGAAAAATCATCGAAGTGAAGTCATTAAATTAATGTCAAGATTAGAGACAGACGAACAATCAAAGGCTGTCCTGACAAAGCGGCTTCTCGGCAATTCAACGTATTTCACTGAGTATGAAATTCAAGGAATTCTCAACTATACATTAGATATCGAAGCTTTAAAAACTGTGTTTACATCTTCACCGATAAAGGTACTCCCAGCTGGCGGAAGTGCTTCTCGGGAGCTTTTCCCCTATCGTTGCGCGAACGCCCTAGCGGAACAATTGGAAACAGAATGGGTTGAATTCCCCGGAAATCATACGGGGTACACAATGCATCATAAAGAATTTTCTGAGAGGTTACACGACATGTTAGAAAAAGAAAAGAAACATACGTATTCAAAATAGGACAGGTAAAACTAACTATAGAATTAGAGAAGATTTCACGAAGCGTAAAAAGAACTTTTCACTAACGAGAACGCAATGTGAGATGTCTAACCAAAGTGATATTAGGGATTTCATCGAAAAATAGGTTTGTACATTACGTTCTCCTATTGATTATTTCCTATTTTAATTCCGTATTTTATACCATTAGATACAACTCTAAAGCGGCTCGTTATTTTGTCCTCAACAACAACCAGTGTCTAACATCATGAATCTCTTTGGAAAATCACCACAAATGCAGGTATGGAAGACTTCATCGCAGCAAAAACCATACCAACTATTGTTGTTGGTATGGTTCGTCCTAGATTGGCCCTTAAGAAGAGATTCTATTGTACGGAGTATTTAGCTAATTGCATTTGTAACCGACAGGGCCGTCTGAACCTGTGTACACATATGTGTCAGACACATATCCAATATTCACGACACCCCGGGAATCTTTCCACTGGATTTGGTCCCAGATATTACTCGTTCCATACTTCCCTGTAACAGTCGTTCCATAAGCGTAACAATAATAAGGAACACGGGAGCCACTCGGAATGGAAAGCATAATAGGATAATTTGTACCAGGACCGCTGCGCATATTGACAGGAGCACCGCTGCTTGTTGAGACAGTAAAGTACTGAACGGCAAGTGCCTGACTGGAAAAAATGAATAATGTTGCAATCATAACGGTTAACATACTCAGCATTTTCAGTTTAGTCAATGTCATCCCTCTTTCTTCAATTCCTTCATTTTAAGAAAACGATAGAACAATGCTACCAGCTGCATTTAGGAACAACCGGACCGTCTGAGCCTGTATACATATATGTATCAGAGACAAATCCAGGAACGATCTCCCCGCTGGCAAGCGTCCGCTCTGTGTAATTCCAAATATTACTCGTTCCATACTTTCCAGTTACAGTTGTACCGGTTTTGTAGCAATAGATCGGGATGCGGGTTCCGCTCGGAATGGTCGTTACAATTCCCCAACTTGTACCTGGGCCGCTGCGCATATTGACAGGAGCACCGCTGCTTGTTGAAACCGTATAATACTGAGCTGCAAGTGCATGGCTAGAAAAAATGAACACAGATGCAATCATCACCGTTAGCATACTTAGCCTCTTTAGCTTATTCACCTTATACCCTCCCCTTATAAATGCCGTACGTTTGACTTTCTTACATCCAGTTAAGGATTTACTTTCAGATACCATGCCCCCTCCCCTCCCATATATTTATCAATGTACCATAAACTAGATCTTTCAAAAGTGGAATTATTCCTATGTTTTCGACAATTAAGGATACAAAATAAATGGTAGTCAGGCTTGATATTGATGGTGTGTTACATTTGGCTCTTAATCATTTGTCCAGTCGGTAATCACGATTGACAATCAGGAAAAAGGACATGGATCAAGCGGTTTCGTGTCCACCAATTCAATCAGTGTACTTCTGCCTTGTATCCATGCTTCTTCTCGATTCATAGATACTCCACCTTTTTCACCAATCAAAAACGGACACCAAACAAATCAGCGTAAATGCTGCAAGTTCAGTGTCCGTAACCTATTATGACTTTGCTTTCTTTTACCAGGGCGTATAAAAATGATTAGGTACGTTATCAAACGTTATATTCTATGATTTTGCGAGTCGAAAAATCATAACATTTTATATATTTCAATCAGATTATGATCTGGATCTCTGAAGTGAGCAACTCGGGCACTCCATTCCTTGCGATCATGCGGTTTATTCACACATTTAACTCCTTTTTCGTGTAAATCGTCATATGTTTTATCAACATCTTCTACCTTAAACTGAAGCAAAAATTTTGATTGAGCTTCTCCTTCCAACGATTTTTTTTCCTCTCCAACGATTTCAGCCATCGTTTCTCGAGATAAAAGCTCTATTTTCGTTTCCCCATTATCAAAGAGTGCATATTCCATTTCATTCTCTAACCAACTTATTGGAAGTCCTAATGAATCTTTGTAAAACTCGACGCTTTTCTTAAAATCATTCACCAACAGTCTAATTTGTAACAGCTTCATATCGAGTGCCTCCTATAAAACCATACTTTTTACTGGTCATCCAATTTAATGATACAAAAGGAAACCTGACAGCACTATGTCAAGTTTCCATAAATAAATTTCCTACTTCACCTTTATTTCAGATTTAAGTGCAGTTTATTCCATGTCATAAGAAATCTACGCTAACGAGCAAAAACAGCGATTCTTAAAACAAAAAATGATACCGAGTGTATTTTCTGTATGCTTCAACTTCATTTCGGGAAATGTAACGTTGATAAAGGAGGTTACATCAATATGGATCATCAAACATTGGCAGCTCACGAGGCTGTTGACTTACATGAAATCGTGAACTTTAAAACACTTTGTATAGCGAAATCAAAGTTAATGCAAGGACTTGTGTTTGACCAAGAACTGAAGGACTTGATGCAAAAAGATGTACAGCAATCCATTCAAGACCTTACTGAATTACAAGCGGTTTATGAGCGTGCCTCATTTCAGGCCCCTGTCCCTCAAAGCCGCCCAACGCCAATCATCAATTGAAAGGAAGGTAAGCCTCTTTGAATAATGATCATTTAGACCCCATTAATTCGCTGAATGTGCCTGAACTAGCAGACACTACATTCGCGATGGATTTTCTTATACGAGCTAAGGAAGGCGTAAGGAATACTGCTGTAGCTTTGACAGAAACCGCTTCACCAGATGTAAGAGCCTTGCTGCGGAAACAGCTAATGCAAGGAATTGCAATGCACCAAGAGATTACGGAACTGATGATCAGCAAAAAATGGTTCCATCCATATGAGCTGAGCGAACAGTATAAGCTGGATCAGCTCTCTGCAAAAAACACGATCATGGTCGGCAATATGAACCTCTTCCCTGATGAAACAAATCGTAAAGGGATGTTTGACCGGACACCTGATGAACACTAACACTGGAGGTTTTACAGCATGAAGGCAGTAACGTATCAAGGCATTAAAAATGTTGTTGTCAAAGATGTCCCCGATCCAAAGATTGAAAAATCCGATGACATGATTATCAAAGTCACCAGTACAGCCATTTGCGGATCAGATTTACATTTAATCCATGGATTCATTCCGAATATGCAAGAAGACTATGTCATCGGCCATGAACCGATGGGAATCGTCGAAGAAGTTGGTTCTGGGGTGACTAAACTAAAAAAGGGAGATCGGGTAATTATTCCCTTTAATATAGCATGCGGGGAATGCTTTTTTTGTAAAAACCAGCTGGAAAGCCAATGTGATCAGTCTAATGACAATGGGGAAATGGGTGCTTATTTCGGCTATTCAGGGCAAACTGGCGGTTATCCAGGCGGGCAAGCTGAATATTTAAGAGTGCCGTTTGCGAATTTTACCCATTTTAAAATCCCTGAATCTTGTGAGGAACCCGATGAGAAATTAAGCGTGATTGCCGATGCCATGACCACCGGCTTTTGGAGTGTGGATAATGCCGGCGTAAAAAAAGGCGATACAGTTATCGTTCTCGGCTGCGGACCAGTCGGCCTGTTTGCTCAAAAGTTTTGTTGGCTAAAAGGCGCAAAACGAGTCATAGCAGTTGACTATGTAAACTATCGCTTACAGCATGCGAAACGTACAAACAAAGTAGAAATCGTTAATTTTGAAGACCATGAGAATACAGGGAATTATTTAAAGGAAATCACGAAAGGCGGAGCGGATGTAGTCATTGACGCTGTTGGGATGGATGGTAAAATGAGCGATCTCGAGTTCCTTGCCAGCGGCTTAAAGCTTCATGGCGGAACAATGAGTGCATTGGTCATTGCTTCCCAAGCTGTTCGCAAAGGAGGAACCATACAAATTACAGGTGTGTATGGAGGCAGATATAACGGTTTTCCGTTAGGAGATATTATGCAGCGAAACGTCAATATACGCTCTGGACAGGCTCCAGTGATCCACTATATGCCGTACATGTTTGAACTAGTATCGACAGGCAAAATTGATCCGGGAGATGTTGTCAGCCATGTCCTGCCGCTTAGTGAAGCCAAGCATGGCTATGACATTTTTGATTCAAAAATGGATGATTGTATCAAAGTTGTGTTAAAGCCTTAAAAAACGGAGGTTACAGAAATGGAATACGCCTTACACGAAGTGCTTGAGGTTCAGGAAATGACTGCATTTAAGACACTTTGTTTGACGAAATCTAAAACAATGAAAGCACTGGTATCTGATCCGAAGCTGAAAGAAATCATGCAGCAAGATGTTGATATCACCACACGCCAGTTGCAGGAATTTGCCTCTATTTTATCTAATGCAAAGCACGAATGAGGAGATGAATAAATCATGAATCCTATCATAGAATATCTGACTGGCATGAATGTTCTAACAGACCAAATCATTGCTATGGACTTATTAATTTCAGCAAAAAACGGAGTCAGAAATTATGCGATGGCAGCCACTGAAGCCGGAACACCTGAAGTAAAAGAGGTCCTTATCCGCCATTTGGAAGAAGCACTCGATATGCACGAACAACTCTCAAACTATATGATGGAAAAAGGCTGGTACCATCCTTGGAACCCTGACGAACAAGTCAAGCTGAATTTAAAAAATATTGATACAGCCATTCAATTGCCAACCCTTTAACATACAATGACTGATTTGCTGAGGAACAGTATTGATTGGCCACAACTGTTCCTCAGCTTCAAAATGAGCACTGTTTGTTCGGGTCCTATGACCGTAAATAGATTAACCGCTTTTCTCCATCTGATCTCCGATAATGTTTGCAAATTCTCCAATCCAAATAAGGAATCGTAACCACCTCTTTTTATGCGATCTCTTGATGGAGAAAACAGGCCAGAAACAAAATCCTTCGTTTTTGACCTGCCCTCTTCGCACGCAAAGAATGCTACCTTCTTTGGTCCACTGATCCGTGAAGACTTTCCGTTTTAGGCCTGCTTTTGAGCTTTGCCTCGTTTTCGCGCAATTTCCCATCATAATCTTTAATTTTTGTGTTTAATCTTTTAATTGTTTCATCAATTTCTTTCCGCTTCTCTATCAGCCGCTGTCGTTCGTCAGCCAGGATATTTTTTCGAGCTTCTACTGTACGGTCACCTTCGGTAAATAATGTTGTATATTCAATTAGCGCTTCTATCGATAGTCCCGCATTTCGCATGCATTTAATGAATTCAATCCATTTGATATCTTCTTCATCATAGTCGCGAATGCCGCTGTCTTTTCGTTTTACAGGCGGGATTAATCCTACACGTTCGTAATATCGGAGTGTTGCGGCTGTCAGGCCAAACTGCTTTGCCACCTGAGCAATATTCATGATCTTCACCTCTCTATCCTGTATGTTGTGAAGGTAACACTTAAAGTTAACTTTAAGTCAAGCTCAAAACAAGTGGTTAGCTGCTGAATCTGGGTTTATATATTCGGGACTTGCCTTAAAGCACACTTTAAACTCTATACTTCTCCATGCACTAAAAACAGTGTAGTTGGAGGGATTGCTGAATGGCAAATAAACAAACTGCCGGAAGAGAACAAACCAAAGTTTGCTTAACTTCATGATGATGTTCTATTCGGTGACATTTGGGAAAGAGAGGAAGAACTTTCCCCCCGAGATCGCAGCATGATTACAGTTTCTACGTTAATTGCTGACTGTAGCTCACCTTATAAATCAGGTTCATTTTAAATGTTATTTTAAAAAAACCCTTGCCTTAAAGCAGACTTTAAGGTTTATCGTTATGTTGAAGACACCATAAAACATAAATAAGTGCATGATTTTTTACAACACTTATGATGAAGAAAGGAAAGGTTCATATGTGTAATCAACATCAAACCCGTGTATTAAGCGTGTCACATGCAAAAGCCAAATTTGAACAAACGACGATTGAGCGAAGAGAATTACGGCCGCACGATGTCTTAATCGATATTAAATTCAGCGGTATTTGCCATTCAGACATTCATAGTGCTTTTGATGAATGGGGCGGCGGCATCTTCCCAATGGTGCCAGGACATGAAATAGCCGGTGTCGTAACAGCCGTTGGAACAGAAGTCACCAAGTTTGCTGTCGGGGACCGCGTTGGTGTCGGCTGTTTTGTTGACTCTTGCGGAGAATGCGAATACTGTCTCAACGGAGAGGAACAATTCTGCACGAAGGGTGTTGTTCAAACGTATAACTCAGTAGACTACGACGGAAACCCCACTTATGGCGGGTACAGCCAAAAAATCGTTGTCACTGACAGATTTGTTGTTCGAATCCCAGATCGTTTGGAAATGGATGTTGCCAGTCCGCTGTTGTGTGCTGGTATCACAACGTATTCCCCGCTGAAACACTGGAATGTTGGCCCTGGTAAAAAGGTTGCGATTGTAGGCGTAGGTGGCCTTGGACATTTGGCAATTCAATTTGCACATGCGATGGGTGCAGAGGTAACCGTCCTGAGCCGTTCCATGAATAAGAAAGAGGAAGCTCTGGAACTCGGTGCAAATCATTACTTTGCAACAAGTGACCCAGCCACATTCACTGCATTGGCCGGGCATTTTGACGTGATCTTAAATACGGTATCGGCAAATCTCGATGTAGATGCCTATTTATCAATGCTTCGTATAGACGGGACACTTGTAAACGTTGGAGCTCCTGCCAAGCCGGACACATACAGTGTGTTTTCCCTAATCATGGGGCGCCGCAGCATTGCAGGTTCTCTAGTCGGCGGAATTCAAGAAACTCAAGAGATGCTGGATTTCGCAGCTGAGCATGGCATCGAACCTAAAATCGAAGTCATCGGAGCTGACCAAGTGGACGAGGCATACGAACGTATCCTCCGAAGCGATGTCCGTTATCGATTTGTGATTGATATTTCCACATTGTAATAGGTTAGTCCTTATATGGGCTGACCCGCTATTAATGAAACTCACGAAAAACGATCTCGTTAAGCAAATATTTTGAAGGCCGGTCAATCTTCCTGTTATTCTATGAATAGAGAGTTATTAGGAGGGTTTTTTATGAGCAAAAAAATCGCAGTTCTTGTTACAGACCAATTCGAAGACATCGAATATACAAGTCCGGTAAAAGCATACGAAGAAGCTGGCTACAGTGTTGTGGCTATCGATTTGGAAGCCGGCAAAGAAGTTACCGGTAAGCATGGCGAGAAAGTAAAGATTGACAAAGCCATCTCAGATGTGGATGCAAGTGACTTTGATGCACTTTTAATTCCTGGGGGATTCTCTCCGGATTTGCTTCGTGCAGATGACCGTCCGGGTGAATTCGCAAAAGCATTTGTCGAAAACAAAAAACCTGTTTTCGCAATTTGCCACGGCCCGCAAGTACTGATTGATACGGATCTTCTAAAAGGCAAAGATATCACAGGCTACCGCAGCATCCGCAAAGATTTAATCAATGCCGGTGCAAACTACAAAGATGCAGAAGTAGTCGTCAGCCACAACATTGTCACAAGCAGAACACCTGATGATTTGGAAGCATTTAACCGCGAATCTTTAAACTTGTTAAAATAACGAGAAGGCACAGACTGTTCGGGTCTGTGCCTTTTTTAAAATTAAGACTCCTTCTTTACATTCTGAAAGACAGCAGTCGCGTCCCACACATTCAAGCCAAATTGGCCTTCTGAAAATGCGGAATCATTTGCATCAATCACAAGACGATCATCTAAATAGATTTTAAAGCGATCGCCCTCGGCATCTGTTTTCAGATGATACTTTTTATTAACGTCTATCGGTGTTTTGTATTCAGCAATGACAGAAGCAGCACCGTTCTCAAATTTAAAGAATTTCACTAGGTCATGCTTCGCATCCACATTCGCAAGATAACCGTTTTTGGCATCTTTGTCAGAGCGAAACATTAGTGCTCCTGCCCCTCTTCCGTTTCCATCCTTAATGGTGATATCAGATTCATAAGTGAAGTCTGCCCCGGATGCTGAAGACAAGATAAAGGAATCTCCGTCCGACCTCCCTTGTTTCCCCTCAATCGTGTCGGCCCACGTGCCATTTACAGTCGTCCAGCCAGTCATATTGGACATAAAAGGTGACGTTCCCCATACCTTTTTTAAAGGGTGTATGGTTAAAGATTTTACCTTTACACCGCCATTTGCAGCATATAATTCAAGCCCTTTGCTTGATCGGTCTGGGAGAATAATATCCGTTATGACCTGCTTTCCGTCATTCCCAAATACTTCAACCGAGGAGCGGTCAACAAAAATGCGCATCTTAACCTTCCCATTTACCGGCTTCAATGGGGCTGTTTCTTTTCCGGTGTTGAAGGCCGGATTAAAGGTGTTGTTGCCCGACTCGCTCCGGTCAACGAACAATTTGGCGTTTCTTCGGTCATAGCCGACCTTCGTAAATTGATTTTCACCTGTTCGGACCTTAAAACCAAATTCAGCAGCTGAACCAGGGCTTACTTTAAATTCTGCATTTATTTCATAGGCATCTCCAGATTGCCCCGTTAACACATTATGACTTGCAGGCGATATGGTCAGATTCTTCCACTTCTTAGAGGTTCCGCGAATGGTTTCCAGCTCTTTCACTGGTGTTTGGACCACTCTAACCCCTTCGGTAAACGCTTTCAATTTTAACTCTCTTGGAATGGACGTTGCACTTCTCCATGGGGATGTCGGAACATCATTCGCATATTGCCAATTGCTCATCCACCCTAACCATAGCCGGCGGCTGTCTGTGGCTGGAATATCAGACCAGGATACAGCCGCATAAAAGTCTCTGCCGTAATCCGTCCAGAGAACTTTGTCTGATGGGTTTTCATTTTTAAAATGAGTTCCATCAAAGTCCCCTACGAAATATTGCATACCTGATCCTCCCGAAACCGCTCCGTTTCCGACACTGACTTGCAAGACCCATTTTTTTTGATTCGGTTTGCCATCTACCGGTAGCTCAAATAAATCCGGGCATTCCCATACTCCCCCGTGGCTTCCTTGCCCCTGTCCAAATTCACTTGCATACGCCCACTGTTTCAGATTTTTTGATGTATACATGAGAATTCGGTCACCAGCTGCCAGTACCATCACCCACTTTTTCTCTTTCTCATACCAAAAGACTTTTGGATCGCGAAAATCTTTTTTACCCGGGTTTGGAATGGCAGGGTTGCCTGCGTATTTCGTCCATGTTCTGCCTTTGTCATTGCTATAGGCAATACTTTGCACTTGATGGCCTTCCCGATCCTGTGTATAAATGGCCACAAGCGGCTTCTCTTTGCCTGTTTGAAAACCGCTTGTGTTATTTTTATCTACAACTGCGCTTCCAGAAAAGATCGTGCCTTTTTCATCCGGATACAGCGCAACAGGAAGGTGCTCCCATGTAACCAAATCTTTGCTGACGGCATGCCCCCAATGCATGGGCCCCCACTGAAGCCCGTAAGGATGGTATTGATAGAACAAGTGATATTCCCCCGCATAATATACCATTCCGTTTGGGTCATTCATCCAGTTTGCTTCCGGTGTGAAGTGATATTGAGGACGGTATTCCTCATCATAGTAGCTTGAATCGGCTGCATCCGCCGAAAATGCCATAGTCAACAGCAGGGTGAACATGATCATGACTTGAATAAGTCTCTTTTTCATTTGTTCCTTCGCTCCTCTCTTCATGTTTAAACACTTTCAAGAGAGACTGCTGCGCAAGCTGGTCCGTTTCTGGAAATTCTCTTCTGTTTCGCTGTTATCCGAATGATTTATATATGAAAAGACTGCTGCAGTTTCTCTCTTTTTCCTTCACACACCTTATGCTAAGAATCCAGCCCAATACCCGAGAATCCCGATGACAAAGATGCCGCAAATAATGAGAAGAGGATTCACCCCTTTGCGAAGCATCCATGCCACCAATAACGTTAATCCGAGAGGCAGCGCACCCGGCATAATGCTGTCTAACACATTTTGTACAGTTTGAACATCTACTTTTCCGCTTTCATCCTTAATCCTGGATACAACGATTGGAATGTTGATGGTGGTCCATTTGGACACGAGAGCCCCCATAACAAATAACCCGAGAATCGAAGCGCCCTCTGTAAGCTTTTGAATGCGATTACCAGCTAAATCCTGAAGAATCTCCATTCCTTTCACATAGCCATACTTTAATCCATAATATTTTGTGCTTAATCTTATGGCATTCAGCAAGAAAAAGAATAGCAAAGGGCCGGCAATGTTTCCTCCTAAAGCAAGGGAGGCTCCTAGCGCAGCTAAGACAGGACGAATCGTTCCCCAAAAAATTGGGTCGCCTACGCCCGCTATTGGTCCCATCAAACCGATTTTCATTCCGCTTATCGCTTTTCCGTCAATTCCTTTATTGTTCGCCATTTCTTCTTCCATGGCTGCCGTCACGCCAAATATAGGCGCTGTCAGCCACGGATGTGTATTAAACCATTCCAAATGCCGCTGCAAGGCTTCGTTTCTTTTCGCTCCGGGACCGTACAATTTTTTGATCGCCGGTATCATGACATAACAATATCCCATTGCCTGCACACGTTCGAAGTTAAAGGAACCGAGCAAAAAATTTGAACGAATAAACATGCTGAAAATTTCTTTTTTCGTTAATCGTTTTTCTTTCTCCATTTTTTCTTCCCCCCTCATCGTTTAGGCATCAAGATCATCATCGTCATCATAAACAGCAACACTGCCACTGTCTGATGCGGCCGCGACTGCTCCGTGAGCGCTTTGTTTTTGCATCACCTGCTGGTATAAAAGCGCCAGACAGAGACCAAGGGCTCCAAATCCCACTAAGTTAAAATCGGTAAACGCCGCTAATAAGAAACCAATATAGAAAAATGGCTTTAAATAAGGAATATTCATCATATTGATCACCATGGCATACCCGACAACCACAATAATGCCTCCGCCTATTTGCAGTCCTTTTGTAATGACATCAGGAATATTTCCCAGGAACGCCTGAACAGCGCTGACACTAATTAAAGCAACAATCAATGTAGGAATCATGACGCGCAAAGCTTGAAACACCATCGCGGTAATATGCATAATTTCAATTCCTTTTATATTTCCCGCTTTTGCATATTGATCAGCGCGGTGGATGAAAAAGACAGTGATCGTCCGAACAAAAATCGTCAGCGCCTGACCCGCAGCTGCTAAAGCAACAGCGACAGCAATCCCTTCGCCAATTCCCTGATCAGCGGTAATAACTAAAATGGTTGAGATGACAGAGGCGATCGCTGTATCAGGTGCCATGGCAAGCCCGACGTTCATCCAGCCGAGCGCCATCAGCTCCAGTGTGCCTCCAAGAATAATTCCCGTTTTTAAGTCCCCGAGCACCAAGCCAACTAACGTACAGGCCACAAGCGGCCGGTGTGTCTGCCCTTCATCCAATACACTTGCGATTCCGGTGATTGCTGCAATGATTAACAACAAAATAATTTGTAATGAAGACATATTCTCATCCCCTTGATTATTTTGTTACGTTCCGTAAAATCTGTACAAAATCCTCACTGGCATCTGAAGGCAGCTGCCTCAATTCCAGTTTCACGCTCTTGTCACTTAATGTTTCAAATGCCTTTATATCTTGTTCTGTGACACTGACTGATTTTGTGATTTGCCTGCGATGATTTTCAAAACGCATTCCCCCGACGTTTACGGTTTTGATCGGTACACCTGCTTCTATAAGAGATACAATATCAGACGGATTTTCAAACAAGAGCATTGCCGTTACCCCTTCGTAGCGCGGACTATGAAATGCTTTTGCCATTTTAGAAACCGAGACGGCACTTGCCTTTACATTTGAAGGAGCAACAGAAAGGATCAGCGTTTTTCTCATTTCGTCCTGAGCAATATCGTCGGAGACAACGATGATTCGGTCGGCTGCATGGACTTTTATCCACCTTGTCAGGATTTGGCCGTGAATAAAGCGGTCATCAATTCTTGCTAACACAATGTTCATCATAATTCATCCTCTCTTGTATCTTGATTGGCTGTTTTTACTTTTTCTAAATGTTCACTGCACACTTGAAAGCTTTGCTGACTCATTGCTTTTAAGTTGTTCAGCAAATCTTTGAGAGCCAGATGTTCTCTCAGGCTTAATACCTCCAGCAGAATCGGCAGGTTTACGCCGGCTGCCATATCCATTCTTTGATCCTCAGCAATAAAGGAAGCTGCCGCGTTATATGGCGTCCCTCCAAAAATATCGACTAAAAAAAGCACTTCATGTTCTTCCGGGATATCCTTGAGCGCCTGATGATATTTTTCTTGCAGCGTTTGTATTCCTTCCCCTTTAAAAAACGGCACTGCAATCAGGTTATTTTCTTCACCGAATATCATCCCTGAAGACTCTTTTAATGCTATGGGAAAATCTCCATGACCGCTGATAATAACTGAAATCATGTCTATTGCTCCTTTCCTGTTTTGTACATCCATATATAATGCAAGGATCGTGCCAACACAGTTGTGTTAAGCGTTTTCATCGTTATTTCAGCCAATAGCAATTTGTTGTTGAAACACTTAAAACGAAAAAAATAAACCTGTATTAAAATGGTGTTCCATTTAATACAGGTTCATATGAAAAAACTGTTTTTAAAACAGCTGGCCATGCACTTCTTCAGCAAATATGGCGGCTATAAATAATTTTTCATCATCACTTATGCGAAGTCCGAGCTTTTCTTCATAAGGGGCTAATGTTCGCTCTGTCACGTACACCATTTTCTTCAGCTGATCATTGATCTCTTCTTCCTCTGAGAAAGCGATCGGATTTTGCTTAATTACCCTTTCAAAGGCGAAAGCCGTGTGCATAATGACTTTGATCAAAACCGCATTATTGAAAATGACCCCCAGCTCATCTTGAACGGTTTGCAGCCACTCCAATAACATTTCGATCACATGATGGGGATTCAAGAAGACAAGGTATTTTTTCAGGCTATCCTCGCAAAGCTCCCTAACAATAATATTTGCTTCGTTCAATCCATTGCTCAAGGGGATGCTTCCTTTTGTAATCGCCTGTTGAATCAGCTTCTCTCCCTCCCCTTCAATTAACACTTCTAAAGATACATGCGGAGCATTGATTTTAGGGTCTTTCGTTCCGACTGTCGCAAGGATTTCATACTCTTTTTCGATTTCTTTTATGCTGTTGGCCAGCTTAATCGATGATACGGTCAATATGTGAATCGGTGTATCGGAGGCCTTGTTTACGATCGTGGTTAGAATGTCTTCCAGCTTTTTGGCCGTCCCGCTGCCCGTGGTGCAGATGGATACCAATGCCTTCTTTTTGCCGGGTGCCGCTGGCTGACGCTCCCACAACTCGATAAAATCCTTCGTGACCGATTGATAGATCGCATGCAAATTTAAATTCAAATAGTTGACCTTTCTGACAGCATCCAGCACCATTGAAGTCGTAACATTGCTGATTGTTTTAATGGAAATGCCTGTCTTTTCCTCCAGCCTGCTTTCCAGCATTGCAAGCGACCCCATATCTACCAGCATTAAAACACCTTCGCCTTCATCAACCTGTTCCATTTTTTCTGCTACGCATTCAAAAATGTCCGAAGGTGAAACAGTAAGCGGCATGTCAACTGCTGCAATCGGCGTACTCCCTAGCAGTTCTGTCGCGACTTCAACCATTGAACTCGCCGTGCTGTTTCCATGAGCAGCCACGATAATACCGACTCTTTTGTTCTCCTTTAACGATTTGATGGAATGGATTAACATCGTTAAGTAGATGACTTCTATTTCAGGAATAGCCACTTTAAAATATTCCTGAATTTTATCTTTAAAAATCATCGCCACCCGATATTCTTTCACATGAGTATCACGAATTTCATCTGTCTCCTGTGTATTCAAAACATCAATTTGCTTTCCTCGCTTTAAAAATGCGTCAATATGCATACTCAAAAAATAAATAAACTTACGGTCAAATGTGCAATCCAGCTCATGTTCAGCTATTTCTTTTAACTGTTTTGTCATTTGAATCACGTCATCTTCAACGAATGTCAGCAGGCTGTCTTTTTGAAAAGCTTGATGATGAAAAAAACTTCTGACATGCAAATGGACATCAGTCAAGATGTATTGGTTAATATCCTTTTTGGATAAACCTTCTTTCATAAGCGTTTTCACTTTTTCCTCAATCAAATGATATAAGTTAAATGAGAGGTCTTCGTCAATTTTTGTTGTTTCATCTTCTACAATCGGAGAGATAATCGTTGTAATATTGACATATTCAGAAATGGCTTTGCTTCTTTGCATGTTTTTGCTGCTGGACATCCATTCTTGCTTGATTTCATCAGGCAGATCGCGAACAGTCAGTTCAATAACTTCATTTCTGTCAAGGTTATGCAAAAATCCGTGTGCGCAAACTAACTGGACATTTGATTTCAGCTGTCCGACATTCCCAAATTTCGCAGAGTGAATAAGCGCATTATAGACATCGATATGCACACTCAGATTCTTCTTAATTCGCTCTGCTTCTTTCCCTAATAAAAACGTCGTCAGATCCACTCTTTCTTTAAGCGATCGTTCTTCAAGCGAAGGAATATGAATGGTCATTGGGATTCTTCGCAAAAACGTTTTCAATAGTGCAGAACTCGGATTTTCTGTAGTCGCACAAATAAACAATACGTTCGATGTTCGTTTATGTTCAGATTCTCCAAGCCTGTTATAAGAACCGCTGTCAATAAAATAAAACAGCATTTCTTGTCCCTCGGGAGGGAGACGGTGGATTTCATCCATAAAAAGAATGCCCCCATTGGCCTGTTCGACTAAACCCGCCTTATCCTCGGCAGCACCTGTAAATGAACCTTTTTTGTGTCCGAATAATTGAGAAAGCAATAATTGAGGGTTGTTGTAGTAGTCTGCACAGTTAAATGTAATAAATGGTGCGCCGGCCTTCAATATGTCAGAGTAAATGGCAAACTGGTAAATTCGGTTCGCAAAAAGGGATTTACCGGAACCAGTCGGCCCTAGGAGGAGCATATGCAGACCGTTCGGCGGATAAAAGACAGCTGCTTTTGCCTGGGAGATCGCTTTCTTCAAACTCCCTTTTGCCCCTATCATAAGCTCTAGGGGATTCGTGGAAATGTGTTGATGATTTTGCTTTGAATTTCCGGAAAACGCCTGAAGGTCTTTCACTTCCATCATCTCTGTATCCCATTTCTTGTTGAATAATTTTTCTGCTATCTCGACCGGGATGTATCTTACAGGAAACGTTTTAATTTTGATGACCTTTTTGGACCGGACGAGATTGTTCAATTCAAAGCTGACATTGGACCGCTCCATTTTCAGCTGCTCGGCAATCTCCTTTGCTGAATTCCCTTGTATTTTTAAAAGATGATCTAAGGTTGAATCATGAAAATTATGCTTGAGCTGATGGTATATTTTATCTATTCTTCTCACGTCTATCATCCTTTGTCCTTATTAGATAAGCCATTAACAAGAATATTTCGAAACTTTATAGTCCGCGTTGAGATTATCTGCTGATACACGTTTAAAAAGGTCTCTATAGCAGATTGACAAAGCTGGCTTTTATGCATATATGTTTACATTTCGAATCATTTGCAACTCATATTAGTATGATAGATTCGCGGTTCTGGAGGGCCAGTCCCCTTCAAAAGTAATAATCAGTAAACAGTTTATCATTCTTGGGGAATGTAATGATGTCAAAATCATCAATGACAAAAAATGCATCTTATAGATCAGGACAATTTTCCTAAATATAACCCCTTAGGTTCGTTCACAACAAAAAAGACGGACACTCTATGTGACCGCCGCAGTATTACAATATGCAAAACTTCGTCATTTTTGCAATCCACCTTGAAAGTTAAGGAATCTGTAAGCTTAAAAACTTTATCTCCGATTCTCTCGATTTGATCCCCCCTGCAGGCCTCAATCATAGTGGGTATGCAATTATACAAATCGTTACCGATTAAAACTAGCCTGTCAGATTGTCCAAATGACTTTCCTGTTTTACTCTGCTATTCAGGTAGAATCACGAGTGAAAATAGAGCCACAAGACATGTAACAGCACTTAAAATAGTTTTAAAATTTAAAAATAAAAGTATCTATTCTTTTAAATGTTATAATATCCGATAAAACTTTACTCATCTTTTTATTACTGGAGGAAAATAAAATTGATAGGCAATTCTAGCAAAGACAATTTTGGCCAGCAACAGAAATTGTCTAGAGGCCTTAAAAACAGGCATATACAATTAATGGCGATTGGAGGTGCAATCGGTACAGGTTTATTTTTAGGTTCAGGTAAATCCATCCATTTTGCAGGACCATCCATTTTATTTGCTTACTTGATCACCGGCGTATTTTGCTTTTTCATTATGCGTTCGCTCGGAGAACTGCTCTTATCAAATGCGGGATACCACTCTTTTGTTGATTTTGTAAGGGACTATTTAGGAAACAGGGCAGCATTTATCACTGGGTGGACCTACTGGTTCTGTTGGATTTCCCTCGCGATGGCTGATTTAACGGCGGTCGGCATTTATACGCAATATTGGCTTCCCGATGTGCCTCAATGGCTGCCGGGTCTTCTTGCGCTTATTATCCTGCTGATCATGAACCTTGCCACCGTTAAACTTTTCGGAGAATTAGAATTTTGGTTTGCATTGATCAAAGTTATTGCCATACTGGCTCTGATCGTAACTGGTATTTTCCTGATTGCGAAAGGTTTTTCCGCAGCTTCCGGCCCTGCCAGCCTCACCAACCTTTGGAGCCACGGCGGCATGTTCCCAAATGGATGGCATGGGTTTATCCTATCGTTCCAAATGGTCGTCTTCGCTTTCGTGGGTATTGAACTTGTTGGACTGACAGCAGGTGAAACAGAAAATCCCCAAAAAGTGATCCCTAAAGCCATCAATCAAATCCCTGTCCGGATTTTACTTTTTTATGTTGGCGCACTTTTCGTGATTATGTGTATCTATCCTTGGAATGTGTTGAATCCAAACGAAAGCCCATTTGTTCAGGTCTTCTCTGCAGTAGGCATCGTTGTGGCTGCCAGTTTGATCAATTTTGTTGTATTAACATCAGCCGCCTCAGCTGCAAATAGCGCTTTATTCAGCACAAGCCGAATGGTCTATTCACTTGCAAAGGATCATCACGCACCTGGACTATTAAAGAAATTAACTTCTTCTAACGTGCCAAGCAATGCGCTGTTCTTTTCATCCGTCGCCATTCTGATTGGCGTTAGTCTGAATTATTTAATGCCCGAGCAAGTCTTTACACTGATTACAAGTGTTTCTACAATATGCTTCATTTTTATTTGGGGCATCACGGTGATTTGCCATTTGAAATATCGAAAAACAAGGCAGCATGAAGCGAAAGCAAACAAATTCAAAATGCCTTTTTACCCATTATCCAACTATTTAACACTTGCATTTCTCGCGTTCATTCTTGTCATATTGGCACTGGCGAATGATACACGTATTGCTTTGTTTGTCACCCCGGTCTGGTTTGTTTTATTGATTATTTTGTATAAGGTGCAAACCCGCAGATGAAATAAAAAAGACAAGGGATACTCACTCCCTTGTCTTTTTTATAGGGCCAAACACTAAATTAAACTTTGGTTTCAAATTTCATTTAAGTGTTAACTCAAACCAGTTTTGATGCCGAAACCTACTAACATTATTCCGGTAATTTTTTGAAACTCTTTCTGGAACTTCGAGTTTTTCATCCATTTTTTTGCATAATCAATAATATAAACAAGAAACAGGAACCACAACACCGCTAATAAGGTTAGGATTGAAGCTAAAATGATAAGCTGCTGGTTTATATTTCCGTTCAAATTGATAAATTGGGGCATGATTGTAACATACACCAAAACAGTTTTAGGATTGAGAATGTTACTGAGTGATCCCTGCATAAAGGAAGTTTTATAATAACGTTTCGGAGAACTTGCCATATTTTTTGCTTGGGATTGCATGTCATCTAACGAAAACATACTTTTAGCAAAAAAACTTTTTACACCTAAATAAATTAAGTATGCCGCTCCCAAATATTTGATCGTTGTGAAAAGAATCACTGACTTTGCGATTACCACTGATAATCCTAAAATGGCAATCACCGTCCAAAAGGAAAGTCCTGTCGCCAATCCGAGAATGTTATAACGGCCGGCTTTCGGACCATACCTAAGCGTATTTTTCATCACAAGCATCGTATCTGCCCCCGGTATGATAACCATCATGGCAGCGATCGGTATGTATGCGAGTAAGCTGTGCATTGTTCTCTCCCCCTTTAAAAATCCCCTCAATCATATAGTGACTACAAAAGTAACTACTTATAAAAGTGTATCAATGCGTTTGGAATAAATCAATATGGTTTGTTAAAATAGCGATTACTAAGGCAGCGATTGCTCTTTATATTGGAGGATATATGAAAGAAAATATGTTAGACATTTTAAAAAACCTCAATTTTACAGAATATGAATCGAAAGCGTATTTGGCATTATTGCAAGAATCACCTTTAACAGGCTATGCCGTTGCCAAAAAATCCGGAGTTCCCCGTTCTAAAATTTATGAAGTATTGGAAAGCCTTGTCATAAGGGGAGATGTTTTTGTCAGTCATGGAAATACGCCTCAGTATGTTCCAGTCCCCGCAAAAGAACTGATTAAAAACCGCCGGCTCAAAGCGGAAGAGCATTTTGATCAGGCTGAGAAATATTTTGAAAAGTTCGAGCAGACTGCTAATGACCGGGAAAACATCTGGAATATCACCGGCCGCAGTGAAATTCTTGAAAAGGTGAAGGCTTGTATCTTATCCGCCAAAAAAAGAATCCTCTTAGAAATATGGAAAGAGGATTTTGAGGAGATAGAATCAGAGCTCAAACATGCGGCAGATCAAGGCGTTATTGTCACCATTATTGCGTACGGAGACATCGTATCTGATTTTGCCAATGTTTACCTTCATGATATGAGCAGTGAAATTACAGAAGAGTATGACGGACGGTGGCTTGTCTATAGCGGAGATGATTCAGAAGTAGTAGCGGGCATTGTCTCACTTGGCAACGACAGCCGTGCTGCATGGACGATGCATGTAGGGTTAGTCATGCCTATTACTGAAGTGATCATTCATGATCTGTACCTCATGGAAATTCTGAAAAAGCATAGAGAGCTTTTAGAAGAGAGCTTCGGGAAAAATCTCATCCAGTTGCGCCGTAAATTTTCTATTCACTCAGATTTCAAAAAACATTATTTGGAATAATGTTTGTCATCTCTTACCCCAAAAACAAGGCTTGTACAAAACAAGCCTTGTTTTTTTATGCATAAACCCCCCATGCTGATTTACTTCTCTCTTTTAAAAAATGTGATTCTGCGCAAACTATTTTTCAGCCTGCCGCGTCTATCCTAGGTAACAGCCTACGATATACGTATATTCAAAAAGGAGCCCTTTATTGCAATGAAGAAAAAACAAACAACAAAAGCGTTGCTTGTCACATGCATAACTGACCATAAGCAAGATTTCTACAGGTTGGCTTTCAGTTATGTGAAAAATCAAGATGACGCATTAGATATTGTTCAGGAATCTATAAAAAAAGCGCTGAGCTCAGTTGAAACGGTCAGGAACCCTGAGACGATAAAAAGCTGGTTTTATAAAATTTTAGTACGGACAGCCATTGACTTTTTGCGCAAACAAAAAAAGATAAGAGTGATGGACGACGAAACGATAGAATTTTTAAGCAAAGGAAAGGAAGACCATTACAAGGATACTGATCTCCATGAAGCGCTTGACGAATTGCCGTACCGCTATAAAACCATTATTATTTTACGTTTTTTTGAAGACCTCAAATTAGAAGAAATTGCGGAAATTACAGGAGAAAACACGAATACCGTCAAAACGCGCCTATACAGAGCATTGAAGCTGATGCGCATTCAGCTGACGAAGGAGGATCTTTCTTAATGGATAAGAGATTACAGCAATTAAGAGAAGAATATAAAAATGTTCAGATTCCTAAAGAATTGGATATCATTGTTGAAAAAGCCCTTCAGCAAGAACCAAAAAAGAAAAGAATCGTTATGTGGCCGACATCAGCAGCAATCGCTGCAGCTATTTTATTCACTGCGCTTGTTAATATCAACCCGGACGCCGCTCAGGCTATGTCAAAGATCCCTGTCATCGGCAAAATCGTCAAAGCGATCACCTTTATTGAAATCAAAGAGGAAAAAGACCAATCAAGCATTGATGTCAAAACACCTGCTTTGTCCGGGCTTTCTAATAAAGAGCTTGAAAACAGCATTAACCAGAAATACTTGAAAGAAAGCCAGCAGCTGTATAAAGAGTTTATACAGTCCACATCCAAAAACAAAAAAGGGCATCTCAGCATCTACAGTGATTACGAGACGGTCACAGACACGCCAGATTTACTCTCTATCCGGCGCAATATTGAAACAACACAAGCATCTTCCTACACACAAAGCCGTTATATTACAATTGACAAAAAGAATGATATTTTACTTACATTAAAAAGCTTATTCAAAGATGAGCGCTATATCAAAGTCATCAGTCAAAACATCAAAGAACAAATGAAACAGCAAATGAAGGAAGATCCAAATAAAATATATTGGCTCACTGACGAAGATGCAGAACCGTTCAAAACGATTCTTCCTGATCAGACGTTTTACATTACTGAAGACCATAAACTTGTGATCTCATTTGACGAATATGAAGTCGCCCCCGGCTATATGGGCGTTACAGAGTTTACAATTCCAACCGGCGTCATTTCAAACTTGCTCGTGGGAGAACGTTATATTCGATAAAATAAAAACATCCATCTAAGATTATGGATGTTTTCTCTCTTCTCTATTCGAGGTCGTAACCCCGCTATCAAAAACAACGAGAATATTTGCATACTATTGGAGGAATACCCATGTATCACAAGACACAGCATCATCGATACATTCCTGGACTTGATGGCCTTCGGGCTTTCGCCGTCCTGTCAGTTATCACTTATCACCTAAATTTCAATTGGGCTAACGGTGGTTTTATCGGGGTTGATATCTTTTTTGTTTTATCCGGATATTTGATTACATCTATTCTATTACCGGCATATGGAAATGATATCAATCTTGATTTTCGGGATTTTTGGGTGCGCCGCATTCGGCGGCTTCTCCCGGCAGCGTACCTTATGATCTTTTCCACTGTTGTGTGGGTCGTATTGTTTGATCGAGAACTATTGCACACTGTACGTGGAGATGCGATCTCTTCTCTCTTTTATATGAGCAATTGGTGGTTTATTTTTCACAAGCTATCATATTTTGATAGTTTCGGTTCCCCATCACCTCTAAAAAACCTTTGGTCGCTGGCGATTGAAGAACAATTTTATATCATATGGCCGATGTTTTTAGTTGTTGGAATATACATAATGAAAAGCCGCGCCAGATTGGCTGCGGTGATATCATTGCTTGCGCTTTGTTCAGCCGTGATGATGAGCGTACTGTATGAACCTGGCGGAGATCCGAGCCGCGTTTACTATGGCACAGACACTCGTTCGTTTGAACTTCTCATCGGATGTGCCTTGGCTTTGGTATGGCCGATGAAAAGGCTGTCTTCCAACAGGCTGCCAAGCAAACTGAAGCACACTTTGCACGCCACTGAATTTTCGGCATTTTGTATTTTAGTGTTGTGTGTCTATTTCACAGATGAATACGAGCCTTTTCTTTACAAAGGCGGAATGCTATTCATTAGCGTGACTGCCGCAATCCTTATTGCATGTGTTTGCCATCCGAGCAGCTTTTTAGGCAATCTGCTTTCATGGAGGCCGCTTCGGTGGCTTGGAACGAGGTCTTACGGAATTTATCTTTGGCACTACCCTGTTATTGTGTTAAGCACGCCAGTTCAAGAAATCGGAAACCCTGTTTTTTGGCATATCGTGCTAAAGGTCATTGTGACATGTATACTTGCCGAGCTTTCCTACCATTTTATTGAGAAGCCGATACGGACACAGGGATTTAGGTCATTTTTCCGCCGTGTTTTTATACATAGAATCAAGGAATGGAAAACGACATCTGTCATCAGCAAAATGTCAATTGGTTTCATCATTTTCGCTATACTTATTTTTGCAGGCGGGCTGTCAGGGCTAGCCGGCGAGCAAAAGCACCCTACCAAATGGACCTATAGCTCACAAGAAACAAATGCTGACACCAGCCAAGCTTCTGAGGATGAAAAGGATGCTGCAGCAGATAAAAAACACAATCCTGAACAAAAAACACCAGGCTCCAAGCAAGGACAAAAGGAAAATAAAAATAATGGGCAAGAGACTCATAAAAAGAAAGACACGCAATCTCAACAGTCGAAAGAACCCGCAGACACTGCGAAAGAAGTGTTAGCTATAGGCGATTCCGTCATGCTTGATATTTCTTCACACCTGCATCAGTCACTTTCACATGTGACGATTGATGGAAAGGTGGGAAGACAAATGTCTCAAGCTTTGGAACTCGCAAAGGAATACAAGTCTTTTAATCAGCCCAACAAGGCTGTCATCATTGAGCTTGGAACCAATGGCTACTTTACAAACAGCCAAATCGAACAACTGCTTCAATCTTTCTCAAAAGCCCATATTTATCTCGTCAATACACGGGTTCCCCGCCAATGGGAAAGCAAGGTTAATGAATCTTTACAGCACCAGGCAAGCGCACATCAAAATGTTACGTTAGTTGACTGGCATACAGAAGCCCTTCGGCATCCGGAATATTTTACCCCTGATGGTGTTCACTTGGTTCCTAAAGGGGCAAAAGCTTTGACTGCTCTTATTGTTCAGGCGATGAAATCGTAAAAAAGAGATCCTATACGGATCACTTTTTTACTTTAGTTTCTGATCGTTGATTATGTCTTCTTTCAGCAAGGCAGCCCTTATGTTTACATGCCGTTTACGTAAGGGTAAGCCAAAATTGAATGGAGGGATGATAATGAAAGGAAATGAAGAACATGACATCCAAAAAGAGCTGAAACGATATGAGCTTTTTTTCAAAAAACGATATAAGATTCTTTATACAGTAAACGATTTTATCATCGGTGCTTTGTTCCTCGTTGGAAGCTTTTTCTTTTTCTATGACCGTTTAAAGTCGGCAGGGATATGGCTGTTTGCGGTCGGAAGCTTGCTGCTGTTAATCAGGCCCACGATCCGGCTGATTCATGACTTTCATTACCGTAAGCATGTGGAACAGCAATTCAAGCATCAATCTTCAACAGATGACTGATCTTAAGGAATAAGAAAGAACAAAATGCCAAAAGCCTGAGTTGAAAACCAAAAACAAGACTTTTAGACTATTTATTTTTAAAAATAAGGTAAAAAGAACTAAACTTTTGCCTCTGCATGCCGATATGAATAATAAGGCCGGCGCGATACTCCCTATAACATCCTTTTCAGTAGATTTCATTATCGTGCCGGTTTTCTCATATGCAAAGCAATCCCGCCAATCTGATTGGCGGGATTTTATATTTTACATTCCTGTCCAAACGTCTTTCACATAACGTCTTTGATCTTGCAGCTTTTGCAGCCATTCAGCTGATTCTTCCTGGCTTGCTCCTTTTTCAGCTTCATACGCCAATCGCAAAGTTTTCTCTACATCAGGAGCCATTTGCGATCCATCACCGCATACGTAAATATGAGCCCCTTTTTCAATGAGTGTCATCAATTTCTGCGTATCTTGCTTGAGCAAGTGCTGGACATATCCTTTTGGTTCGTTTTCGACGCGCGAGTAGCATCGGCGGATTGTGACCAAACCGTCCTGTTCCGCTTGATCCAGCTCTTCTCTGTAAAGGTCGTCATGGTCCGGACGGCGGCAGCCGAAGTATAAAAGTGCTTCACCAAGGGTGCTTCCTTCCTTCTTCAAAACCGATCTTGCCTGAACAAAGCCCCTGAATGGCGCAATTCCTGTGCCCGGCCCGACCATAATCATAGGCGTTTCAGGCTCATCCGGCATCTGGAATCCGGACTGCGGTGTACGAATGAAACAGGCTGCTGCATCACCTGTATTCAATTCTGCTAAATAATTAGAGGCAACACCCCGGTATTCACCTCGGCCGCTCCATGCTGAGGCTTTCACAACTCCTACCGTCATGCTCACGATATTTGCATGAACTTTCGGTGAGCTTGAAATGGAATAGTATCTCGGTTTTAGTGATGGCAAAAGTGCTAAAAACCGTTCAAACGGCATTTCGCAGGCAGGATAATCCTCTAAAAAATCAAGCATGGTAAGACGTTTTGCAAGTACCTGCTCTTTGTAAATGCCAGCATCTGAAACGAGCTGTTCCAGCTCTTTTTGATGCGGCGGACAGACTGTATAAGAGGCCAGCTCCCGAAGCTGAAGCCTTGATGCCGGTTCCTGCAGCTCTACATAGGACGACAATAAATCCACTACTTTGATCGGCCGATCCATCGGCAGATGAGACATATGAGCGCTTCCGCTTACTTTTATCACATGATTGGACTGCAAACCGAATCGGCTGAGAACCCGCTGAACAAGCTCCCTGCTGTTCTTCGGCAGGATTCCGATATGATCGCCTTCTTTATATGTTTTACTAGCCGGAATTTCCAATTCAATATGGCGGGTTGAACGCGTGCTGTCAGCTGTCTGGAGTTCTCGATTCTCTAACACAATCCCTTCAAACGCGCCATATGCTTTAGCAACCGGCGTTTCCGTCGCTTCACTGAGAAAAGTAATCGATAATGAAGGCCTGTCTTCTTTCTGGGCTATTTCGTTAATATCAAATGCGTCCATCGTTTCCTTCCAGAAGCGGTTTTCCCAAGACTCGCGATGGCTTTCAAAATCATCGGCGGCGTCACCTTCCCCAATCTCTGTTAAACGCGATGCCCCCTTTGCTTTCATCATGTCATCAATCAGGCGGGGAATCCGCTGATACGTGCTGGCCCAGCTCCGGTTCCCGCAGCCGAATACCGCATAGGAAACACCTTTCAATTGGCCTTCCTCAAGCTCTTTCAGCCACTCTACAAAGCCGGCAGCATTATCAGGCGGCGCCCCATTATAAGAAGCCGTTACAATGACGACTGCCCCTTCTTCAGGGAGCTTGCCGATATAATCATCAAGCGGAGCCGTTTCAGCTGTAAAGCCCATCTGGCGGCCTTGAGCAGCCAGTTCACCGGCTATTCCCTCAGCTGTCCCAAGGTTTGAACCGTAAAGAACGAGTAAAGGTGTGCCGTGTTTAGGTTTGGTTTCTTTTGGCTTTGTTTCTGCTTTGATGTCTGCCTGTTCTTTTCTCTGTACATTGATTGCCGCTGTTTTCCGCGGTTTCACAGTAATTTTAAAATCATCCGGCTTGATCGTTAATGCTTCTTTGATTTTTAGTTCGTAGCCAGTATGGTTTATCAATTCAAAATGCTTTAATACAAGACCGAGAACCATTGTCGCTTCTTGAAGAGCAAACTGCATGCCAATACAAGCGCGCTGTCCGTTTCCAAACGGCTTATACGCATGGTGAGGGATACTTGAAGGATCCTCAAACCGTTCCGGACGGAAATCTTCCGCATCCGGTCCCCAAGCGTTTTGATCCCGGTGCAGTTTTGGAATTAAAACAGTGACTGGCTGCCCTTTGCTGATCGGATATTCCCCGCCTAGAACAGTATCCTCCTTCGCATATAGAGAAAAAGCCGGAGCTGTTGGATACAGTCTGAGGGTTTCATTTAAAACCATCCGAATGTATTTGAGCTGCTGGATTTGTTTATATTCAGGCGTGTCATCCGTTAACACGCGATCCGCTTCCTCCTGAGCTTTTTTCAGTTTTTCCGGATGTGTAAGCAGACAATAAATCGCAAAGGAAAGCAAACCGCTTGTCGTCTCATGTCCAGCAATTAAAAATGTGATGATTTGATACCTTATGTTTTCATCATCCAGCGTTTCACCGGTTACTGGATCTTTGGCATAAAGCATGAGAGACAAGAGATCCTTAATGTTATCATCCGGATTCGCCTTTCGCTCCGCTATCATTCTATCAACCAGGGAGTTCATGACTTCTATATCCTTTTGAAACTGCAGCTTCGTTTTCACCATCATCTTATCTTGCAGGCCCAGTCTTTTTGATTGATTCATCGCCTCTTTTAAGGCACGGAGCATACTGGTGATAAACGGATGCTGTGAATCACGGTAAAAGCTGTTGAATCGATAGTTAAACCCGCACAACCCAATCGTATCAAGCGTCAGACGTGTCATATCGTCTGCTACATCAATTTCTTCATTAGGGTTTAACCGGCTCCACTTTTGAATCAGCTGGGTTGCGATATCCAGCATCATAGAATGATAGCCTTTCATCGCTTTTTGACTAAAACTCGGCAGCAAAATGCGGTGGGCTTTTTGCCAGTTCGGTTCGTGCGTCCAGCTTGTAAATAAGCCATCTCCCCCGAACTCACGCACCTTTTGCAAGCCTTTGCCAAGGTTCTTGTCAAAGCGGCTTTCATCACACACTTCAGCCACAAGATTTTGGCCGGAGACAAAAACACTGGATACTCCCGGAAAATCAAAACGGAAAATCGGTCCCAATTCATCAGCTATCCGCCATAAGGATTGAGAAAGCTGTTCTTTTTCCAGATGCGGAAGATTTTTTAAAGGTCCGTATGTTTTGGGCTGAGGTATTGCGCTTGCCTGTTTCATTAACATCTCCCTTTCCTTATTTTTGTGATGAATGAAGCTTAATGGCGTCCCAGCAGCATTGTTCCAATTCAGTAATTAAATCAGTGTCCATCTCTATATCACCTGTTTGAACGAGCTGATATATCTTGAGAAACGCCCCTAATACAATCGCAATTAACACATTAGAGGGCAGGCTGCGAATCACGCCTTCCGCTTTTCCCTTATTAAAATAGTCATCAAGCATTTGAGTCAGATTTTCTATCATTTTTTTGCTTGTATGATTTAAGTAATGAGCATCTTTTTTTGTTTCAAGAAAAAAAAGCGCATAGTCGCTCTCTTTCGTAAACTGAACGAGACAGCAAAATACGTGGTGAAAGCCTTCTCTGACAGGCAATTCTGAAACGTCTTGCTTCAGTTTTTCCGTAAATCGCTGGATGCTTTCTTGAAACAGTACGTTAACGAGTGTTTCTTTGCTGTCAAAATAACGATAGATCGTTCCTGTCCCTACATGAGCACGTTCAGCTATCATAGGAATAGTGGTAGCGTCAAAACCCCTTTCCGTAAAAAGTGAGACTGACGCTTTCATAATCATGTCGTATTTACTGCTGGATGCGGATATCATGTAATCTGACAACCTCCGATTCGTTTGCGGAATGAATATTCATTCCTTTTGTTCACAAAGAATGTCTGCCCTGTCTGATATCACCTCTTTGTTCTTTCTTCTGTTATAAGTTTATATGAAAAAAACTTTTTTTAATATAAAGTATATGCAAAAAATAAAAAATTAAGAAAATATACCCAAAGCCTAATGCGAGGATCTTGGATATATTTCCCGAGAAATTTTTTATTTAACAGCCACAATACATAGACAGGAATCACGCCTGATAACAGAAAGATCCCTGAAATGCTGGTCTTTCAGCAGTTGAATATACGTTTTCTCTTTTTCACCGGTATTTGTATCAATACTGATATAAAACCGGCCGTCAATTTGAAGCACCCTGTAAATTTCTCTTAATGCAAGCCTAATATTGGTGCAGCTTTGAACCGTATGTAAAGAAAAGACTTTATTAAAGGTACGGTCATCAAAGGGAATGTCCTCTGGATAGCCATGAAAAACCTCCCCGTTCCCCATGTTCTTTCGATTCGCACGTGATATCTGTCTTACCTTTCGTTTTGAAGGATCAATGCTTTTTAGGCTTCCCTTTTTTAGTTTCTTAGTTATGCTTTTAAAGACAGTGCCGTTTCCAATTCCAATTTCTAAAATTCTGTCATTTTCTTGTATATCTATAGAGTCAATCATCATATGCTCAATTGTTTTGGTTAGCTTATATTTCCGAGAAAATAATTTCCAAAAATCCGATCGTTTATAGAGTCTATTTTCTAGCATTTTAAACACCTGCTTTTGGTTTCCTATGTTTATTTATTATCTTAAAAAAATAAACATCATCTTCATTTCTAAAAGTGAAGGAAGGTACCAACTAGACGGCAATGTATTGAAAAATGTTTCAACAGAACTAAACTTTTTCATTTTTTTCCGCAAAAAAAGCAGAAAACAAAATGTTTTCTGCCCTCTCTCTAATGCCAATGATAAGGGAATACATACAGCCTTTGCTGCTGCATTGCCATCAGCCTCTGCTGTCGGAATGGATTTCCATAACCATGTTTGAAGGAATGCGGCATGGACGCATAACCATGGCCAATCGACGGCAGCCTTTTTTGATAATCGTTCATCATGCCATCACCTGCCTCACAGTAACGTTGATTTATTGTATGCAGGCAGGCATTTTCTTGACAGTCGTATCGCTAAACTTGGTCCTTCTCCATTGTATAATGCATCAATAATTCCATTCTAAGCATATGCCATTCCCCCTTCAGTTTTTTTCGTTGCTTTTAGCGCCAGTTTGTTAAATAAAGATGCTTTAACTGAGACTCTTTCATTTCATCATAAATCTGCTCAATCTGCTGTTCTCGTTCGAATTCTTCCAGGCTTTTAAACCTTTTTTTTATCGTTAACGTTAAAAAGAATAGATTAATCGTCATATCGCTCACCCCCTTTCAAAGTCCGCATCAAGCGAAATAACCCGCGGCACACCCCTTCTGCCGCGGGCAAATAAAAACCGCAGACAAAAGAAGACACCAATGCCTCTACTGCCTGCGGGGAGTTGCGTATGTCCGACTATTCCGAATTTAATGCGTGCGATAAGCATCGGTTAAGGAAGGACACGAACTCTTCCACAGGCTGAATAAACCATGAACTTTTACATGTGTATCACGTACAGGTTGACGTCGTTGTCTCATTGTCATTTTGGTTCAGCCTCCTTTGCTTTTTTCTTACTTTGTAAGTATATCCACCAAATTCCATTTTGTAAACATCTTTTTCTAAAAATGGACGGAAATTGTGCAAATCATCGAATGGATTTGCCCGTTGGTCATGACACCTGCTTCATTTCTTTTCTGGAGCGGTCTTTCTTATGATATGCAATAAAATAAATGAGACCGACAAATACAGCTCCGCCGATGACATTACCGATAAAAGCCGGAATGATGTTTCCGATGAACTGCCCCCACGTGAATGAGCCTGCAAAAATGGCAGCAGGAATCACAAACATGTTGGCGACAACGTGCTGAAATCCGATAGCCACAAAAGCCATGATTGGGAACCAGATGCCAAGGATTTTTCCTGCTGCGTCTTGGGCGCCGAAAGAAAGCCACACTGCAAGACATACAAGCCAGTTACAGCCGATGGCGGAAATGAGAACCTTGCCAAAGCTCATATCAAGCTTTCCTTGGGCAACGGCAATCGTTTTTTCTAAATAAGGACCTGTTTCAGTCAATCCAACCAAATGCCCGAAAAAGTACGCAACAAACAATGCGCCGATTAAGTTCATAATTGTGACGATTCCCCAGTTAATCGCTAACTCTTTTACTGATATTTTTCTCGAAAATAACGCCATCGCAACTGACATCATATTGCCTGTGATCAGTTCAGCGCCAGCGAGTACGACAAGGATCAGGCCGACTGGAAATACTGCTGCTCCAATCAAACTGGACAGGCTCCCCCATTCTTTCGGAAGATCGCCGATTACCCTGATATCAAGCAAATACCCAAGCGCGATAAATGCACCGCCTAAAAACCCCAGCACGAGCAGTGACGGCAGCGGAAGCTTTATTTTTTTCATCCCTGCTTCAATTGCTGCTTCCGCTATTTCATCCGGTTTTCGAAAAGCCATAATTAAACGCCTCCATTATTTCTTCTTTTTTCACAGTTATGCAAGAAAGGCAATAAAAAAGGCAGCACTCAAATAACCTGTGTCAAACCAGGCGTTTGAATGCTGCCTAACTTGTATGCATACCCATACAACAATATCAAGCAGTATGAAGATATTGAAAGAGAATATATACAGTTCGTGCATACATTCCATTGCTTTAGCCTTCTATAACTGTAGCAACATCATATCAAATGTGACAAATTTGTGTCAATGACAAATATACTAGCTTTGCAGAACTTCTTTTTGCTCATCTATTTTTCGGTCAAAAACAAATACAGATACAGCGATGTTTTCCTCAATTTTAATATCAGAAAACAAATGGACTAGCTTAGCTCCCATGAGTTCCTCCATTCCTTCCGGTGTTTGTTTGGAATAAAGGTCTTGAATTAGGCTTGTCCGGGCCGCATGTACCATCTCTCTTCCTTCAGGCGTGCGGGCGATAAACTGCTCGCTTGCACTCAGATTTCCGTATAGTGTTGAAACTGCCATGTTTTCTACAAATACAGTATGAATTCTCTCAGGCCCTTTTCCGAACAATTCTTTGCGAAGTTTTCGAATGATATCATTGAATTCATGAATTTTTTTAGACATGCTGATTACCCCTTCCGATATTGCCTTATAAAGGCTTTTCCCGGTTCCCCTCAGGACATTTCACTTGGTTAAAATTTTCCTGCCATATTGTATTATAATAAATATCACATTATAATAAAAGCAGTGTTGATGGATTTGTAATAGGATCTTGTTATGAGTCTATCGTTTTATAAAAATCAAGGATTGGTCTGTTAGTAAGACTTGCTAGTGATCTATTCCGCCATGTGTGTTTACACCTTCTTAGAATTAAGGGCAGGTGTATCTATACATGGCTTTTTTTGACTTCTTGAAAGAAAGATGGAGGGGAATATGAATATGATGGACGTTAAGTCGATCAGTGTCCGTGTAGACGGAACAGAAATTCAAGCACGAGCAGGGGCCACAATTTTAGATATTTTAAATGAAAACGGAATTGAGTACCCGCAGATTTGCCACGTACCAGAGGTTGACCCGATTCAAACTTGTGATACTTGCATAGTAGAGGCAAACGGCAAGCTGGTTCGTTCATGCGCGACGGTTGCAGAAAACGGGATGTCTATTGATCTTTCAGGAAATCGAGTGAAAGAAGCGCAAACCGAAGCGATGGACCGCCTTCTTGAAAATCATTTGCTGTATTGTACAGTCTGCGATAACAACAATGGAAACTGTACGCTGCATAATACAGCGGAAATGATGGGGATCGAGCATCAAAAATACCCATACACGCCAAAAGAAGATCCTTCTTGCTCGGTTGATATGTCTCATCCTTTTTACCGCTATGATCCAAACCAATGTATTGCCTGCGGCCAGTGTGTTGAGGTCTGTCAAAACCTTCAGGTAAATGAAACACTCTCAATCGACTGGGAACGCGAACGCCCTCGCGTCATTTGGGATGAGGGAGTTCCGATCAATGAATCTTCCTGTGTCAGCTGCGGTCAGTGTGTCACAGTATGTCCATGTAATGCACTGATGGAAAAATCAATGCTCGGGCAGGCTGGTTTTATGACAGGCATTAAAGAGGACGTCATGGAACCGATGATTGATCTCGTGAAAAATGTTGAACCGGGGTATGGCAGCATTTTTGCCATTTCTGAAGTCGAAGCGGCAATGCGTGAAACAAGAACGAAAAAAACGAAAACTGTATGTACGTTCTGCGGTGTCGGGTGTTCATTTGAAGTATGGACAAAAGGACGGGATATTTTAAAGATCCAGCCTGTTTCTGATGCTCCGGTTAACGCAATTTCCACATGTGTCAAAGGGAAATTCGGCTGGGATTTTGTCAATTCTGAGGAGCGGATCACAAAGCCTTTAATCCGTAAAAACGGAGCCTTTGTGGAATCTTCTTGGGAAGAGGCCCTCGATCTTGTCGCAAGCAGATTAGGATCAATCAAAGAGCAGTACGGTAAAGGCTCTGTCGGGTTTATTTCTTCTTCTAAAATTACGAATGAAGAAAACTACGTCATTCAAAAACTAGCGCGTCAGGTATTTGAAACAAACAACGTCGATAACTGCTCACGCTACTGCCAGTCTCCTGCTACAGACGGATTGTTCCGCACTGTCGGCATGGGCGGTGACGCCGGCACGATTAAAGATATTGCCAAAGCAGGTCTCGTCATCATTGTCGGTGCCAATCCGGCGGAAGGACACCCAGTGCTCGCAACACGCGTCAAACGGGCACACAAGCTCCACGGTCAAAAACTGATTGTTGCTGACCTGCGTAAAAATGAGATGGCTGAGCGATCCGATCTGTTCATCAGCCCTAAACAAGGCACAGACCAAGTTTGGCTGATGGCTGTTACGAAATATATGATCGACCAAGGCTGGCACGATCAGGCGTTTATTGATGAGAACGTCAATTACTTTGAAGATTATAAAGAAACCCTTAAAACGTATACGCTTGATTATGCAGAACGCATCACAGGCCTTTCAAAAGAAAACATCATTCAAATTGCTGAAATGATTCGTGATGCTGACGGCACTTGTGTCCTTTGGGGAATGGGTGTCACACAAAATACAGGCGGTTCTGATACATCAGCAGCCATTTCAAACCTGCTTCTCGCTACGGGCAACTATCGCCGTCCAGGTGCCGGCGCTTATCCTCTGCGCGGACACAATAACGTGCAAGGCGCATGTGATATGGGAACATTGCCTGGCTGGCTGCCGGGATATCAGCATATTACAGATGACAAAGCACGCGCTAAATTTGAAGAGGCATATGGTGTCGAGATTGATGGAAAGCCTGGTTTAGATAATATTCAAATGCTTCATGCCATTGAAGAAGGAAAAATGAAAGCTATGTATCTTGTCGGTGAGGATATGGCACTGGTCGATTCAAACGCGAACCATGTGCATGATATTTTATCAAGCCTTGATTTCTTCGTGGTACAGGACATCTTCCTGTCAAGAACAGCTCAATATGCTGATGTCGTCTTGCCTGCCACTCCTTCACTTGAAAAAGACGGAACATTTACCAACACAGAACGCCGTGTCCAGCGATTGTATCAGGCGCTTCCGACGCTTGGTGACGCAAAACCGGACTGGTGGATTATTCAAGAGGTGGCAAACCGTTTAGGAGCGAATTGGAATTACAGCCATCCAAGTGACATTTTCTCTGAAATGGCGAGTCTTTCTCCTCTGTTTGCCAAAGCAAGCTATGAGGTGCTTGAAGGCTGGAACAGCTTCCTATGGGGCAGCTTCACAGGTGAAAGCACACCGCTTCTGTATGAAGACGGATTTAATTTCCCTGACAAAAAAGCCCGCTTTGCCCTTTCTGATTGGACCGAGCCAGCGGCATTTCCGGAGGAATATGACCTTCATATCAATAACGGCCGGATGCTGGAGCATTTCCACGAAGGAAACATGACAAATAAATCGAAAGGCATCCAAGCGAAAGTGCCGAATGTATTCGTTGAGATTTCACCTGAGCTTGCACAAGAGCGAGGTGTTTGTGACGGTTCGCTTGTACGGCTCGTTTCTCCGTTCGGAGCAGTCAAATTGAACGCGCTGATCACAGACCGGGTACGGAAAAATGAACTCTATTTGCCAATGAACTCGACAGACAAGGAGTCAGCGATTAACTTCTTGACGGGCCCTGCAGCTGATAAACGGACGAACACGCCTGCTTATAAACAGACAAAGGTCCGCATGGAAGTGCTTGGCGGCTGTGAAACAGCGCCGCTTCCAAAAACAAATCCGCGCAACAAAAAACGGCATCCGCAAAACGGAGTCGAAGCAGAAAGAAAATGGAACCGCCCTGGCTATGTCCATCTGACTGATTAAACGATAGGAGGAAAACGAATGGCCACTCCGATTACGACGATCAAAAAAGAAACAAAAACAGCTGAGCAAATTAAGCTTGAAAAAATAGAAGAACTGAAAGAGCTGCTGGCGGAAAATGAGGACGCCGTCTCTAAAACGATGACGTTAATGAATGAACTCAATGATCTTGGAATTTTTGATGCGGCAACAAGCATGCTCAGAGCGAAGGAAGACATTGCCAAGATTGCGCTTGGCCAAGTTTCCCGCGAGCCTGTCACCAACCTCATCAACACGATGATGGCTGCCGGAGGCGCATTGACAAAAGCCGATCCTGAGTTTACAGCAAAGCTTTTAGAAAGCGTAATGGCTGGGACTGAACAGGCACAAAGCTTTTTAAAAGAAGACAAGAAAGTCGGGGTTCTCGACCTGTTAAAAGCAATGAACGATCCTGACATCAACAGAGCCGTCGGCTTCGGCCTTCAGTTTTTAAAAGGCATGGGAAAAGAACTTCGAGAACAATAACAGAAAAACAGCCATCTCTTGATGATGGCTGTTTTTTTATTCGTCGGCTTCTTCCAGACGCTTCTTGTAAATAAGTGAACGGTCAGCGCAAAAGAAGGCACCGGCTAAAAATACGCAATCCGCTAAAAACATCGTCGATTTCTGGCCTAATGTTAAACCTTGATCAGGGAGAACTGCGCCTATATATAAAAAAGTGCTGACTGCAAGCAATGTAAAAGCAAAATGCTTGTAGTCTTCTTTTAAAGATTTCATTCTATTTTTGTTCAAAAGAATCACCTGCCAGATTCATAGTATACGACTATTATAATATAATCCGGCGGCTTACAGAGAAAGTAATTCTATCCATTTGTTATATATTTTCAAGCGCTTGGCCGATATCTTCCAACAAGTCTTCCGCATCTTCAATTCCTACAGAAATTCTGATCAAGCCGTCCGTAATGCCGAGCTCAAGCCGGCGTTCTCTCGGAATAGAGGCATGTGTCATTCTTGCAGGAACAGAAATTAAGCTTTCAACCGCCCCTAGGCTTTCAGCAATGGTAAACAGTTTCAGATTTCCTAAAAACGCATCAACCCGTTCTTCACTGCCAATATCAAAGGAGATCATGCCGCCGAAGCCCGATCCTTGCGTTTTTGCAAGCTCATGTCCGGGATGATTTGAAGAACCAGGGTAATATAACGTTTGGACAGCAGGGTGATTCTCAAGAAAGCTTGCGATTTTCCGCGCATTTTGATCGATCGCTTCCATTCTGAGTCCCAACGTTTTGATTCCTCTCATTAACAGCCAGGAATCTTGAGGGCCGAGCACGCCGCCTGTGGAGTTTTGCACAAAATGCAGCTCTTCTCCAAGCTCTTTCGAAGCTGTCACAACTAAACCTCCGACGACATCACTGTGTCCGCCAAGATATTTTGTCGCACTGTGCAGTACGATATCAGCGCCTAAAGTAAGCGGCTGTTGAAAATAAGGAGTATTAAAGGTATTGTCTACGATAAGCAGAACACCCGCTTTTTTTGCGATATCAGCCATGAGCGTCAGGTCGGTGATTTTGAGCAACGGGTTTGTCGGAGTTTCAATATAAATGGCTTTTGTATTAGGGCGAATCGCTTTTTCAACTTCTTCCCTGCTGCTCGTATCAACAAATGTTGATTCAATGCCAAGACGGTTAAGCACCTTTGTCATCACGCGATATGTTCCGCCGTACACATCATCAGTCAACACGACATGATCTCCGCTGTTAAACAGCATCATAACCGCTGTAATGGCAGCCATTCCTGAGCTGAACGCATAGCCTGCTTCCCCGCTTTCCAGTTCTGTCACAAGTGCTTCGAGAGCGGTTCGAGTCGGATTGGCCGTTCTTGAATACTCGTAGCCTGTATGCTGCCCTGCTTTCGGCTGCTTGTACGTGCTTACTTGATAAATCGGCACGGAAACTGCGCCTGTTTTCTCATCACCTGTGATTCCGCCATGTATCATCAATGTTTTTTTCTTCATATCAGATGCCTCCTTCGTATATTTGTTTGCTGATATATCGATCGCTGCTGTCAGGAAATACTGTGACAATGTTAGTTCCCGCCGATGCTTTTTTCGCTTCCTCCAACGCTGCATAAAGCGCTGCACCTGAAGAGCTTCCGATCAGCAGGCCTTCTTTTTCTGCCGCTTCTTTCACAAGTCTAAACGCATTCTCATCTGTTACGGTGTAGATCTCGTCAAAATGGCTCTTATCCATATAATCGGGGATAAACTCCATGCCGATGCCCTCTGTTTTATGAGCGTGAGGCTCTCCTCCGTTTAAAATCGAGCCCTCCGGTTCAACAATCACCGTTTTGACTGCTGGATTTTTTTCTTTTAAGAAGGAAGCTGTTCCTGCGAACGTGCCCCCTGATCCTGCCCCTGCGACAAATGTATGAATATTCCCATCAAGCGCTTCCCACATTTCAGGCCCAAGCGTCTTATAGTAAGTCGATGGATTTACTCGGTTTTTAAATTGCAAAACGCAATAAGAATTTTCAATTTCAGTCTCCAGCTGAATGGCTTTTTGAATGGCGCCCTGCATTCCGTCTTGACGCGGTGTATGAATGATTGATGCGCCAAGCGCTTGCATAATTTGCTGTTTCTCTCTGCTGAAATGTTCAGGGACACAGAAAATCGCTTTCAGCCCATATTTTCTGGCACTCAGCGCAAGGCCGATCCCTGTATTGCCTGCCGTAGCTTCTATAATCACTCCGCCGGGTTTCACTTTGCCTGAATCGAGCGCGTCACGAATCAGCATATCTCCCAGTCTGTCTTTGATGCTTCCCCCTGGATTCATCATTTCAAGCTTGGCATACACCGCGACTCCTTCTGGAACATCAAAGTTCTTCAAGCGGAGAAGCGGTGTATTCCCAATCAGCTCGGTAATGTCCGTAATCACTGTCATATATGTCCTCCTCCTTAATAGAGGTTGTTTTTAGAGAAAAACGGAGGAGAACGTTCTCCCCGTTTTAATGAATCCGTTTGATCACCTTTAACACAAGCTCTGTTGAATGAACAGCCGCCTGCTCTAAAAATTGGTCAAATGAAACATGTGATTCTTTGCCTGCGATATCTGATAACGCTCTGATGACGACAAACGGCGTTTTAAATTGATGGCATACTTGAGCCACTGCCGCAGCCTCCATTTCAACCGCGTACAGATCAGAAAATCTCGCACGCACCTCTTCAACCCGCTTCGGATCGTTCATGAAAGAATCGCCTGTTGCAATCGTTCCTTTTGCAACCTGAATGCCGTCGAGTTCAGATACCGCTTCTTCAGTGATGCTGATCAGCTTTTCATCCGCCGCATAAGCAGCCGGAAGACCCGGCACTTGGCCGTATTCATAGTCAAAAGCCGTTACGTCTACATCATGGTGGCGAACGTCAGTGGAAATGACGACATCTCCTACA
The DNA here is from genome assembly GCF_042709275.1 of Bacillus sp. LR_5. Lineage (NCBI taxonomy): Bacteria > Bacillati > Bacillota > Bacilli > Caryophanales > Bacillaceae > Bacillus > Bacillus sp. LR_5. The sequence goes on from NZ_JAVAXX010000011.1 coordinate 54,526, forward strand.
TTCAATGTATGATGAAATCCGCCGGCTGAGCCTGTGTTAATAACATAATCAGGCTTGTAACGGTCAAGCAGAAGCGTCGTGCTGATAGCAGCATTTACTTTTCCAATTCCTGATTTTAAAAGAATCACTTCAGTTCCTTCAAATTCGCCTGTTGTAAATTCACAGTGTGCGATCGTTTCTGTTTTTGCATTTTCAAGTTTGTTTCTTAAGATGGTAACTTCCTCTTCCATTGCTCCGATGACTGCTAGTCTCATCTATTCACATTCCCTTCACTTTACCGTTTGATCGCCTCCATTATCCACACGAAGTCGTTTTGCTGAGTGAATCGGACTGCAAAACCTTCAGCTGTAAACATTTCTTTCAACGCATCCAATGTAGGATAATGCTCTGTCTCTAAATCATTTGCAAGCTGATAAAAGCCTTGAGAACGGGCTTTATCGATAGCCTGTTGATACGCTTGCGCATCTTCAAAGACGGTATCGGCAAACACTATTTTATCATGCAAGTGAAGGTATTTGCCATATTGCTTTATGGCAGCCCGCTTTTCTTCGTCAGTCAAATGATGAAAAGCATATGAACTGACAATCGTATCAGCCTGAAATGGCGGCTCAGGGAATGTCAGGAAGTCTCCATCAACGATTTCCGTCCTGCCTGAGAGCTTGTCAGAAGCCAGTTTACGCATTGCTGGAGAAGGTTCGATTCCAAATACAGTTTTGCCTGCATCGAGCAGCTTAGCCGTCAAATTCCCTGTCCCCGGGCCAAATTCTAACACATGCGTTCCAGATTTGCTGACGATGGCATCAAGGATATGATCGTAGCCTCTGAACGCTTCTTTATACTGAATATCTAAACCTTTTACTGTTTGATCATAAGTTGCTGCCCAATCTTCAAAGAGAGGGATAAATTCACGTCCCATATTTGTCACACTCCATATTTAATAATTCCTATAAGCATACTATGAATTAATGATGGAACAGTTCCTATAATACCACATCTTCTGAAAAGCAGGTACTAAAACACTTTGTGTATTTTATGCCATCTCATATTGCGCATTGACCGCAAAAAAGCTTATACTTCATATGACTTGTGAAAGCTGGAGGGTCAAGACATGAATTTTCAATTAGATCTGATTAAAGACAAAGTGGAATTTTTTGAAGCGGCTTCATTGCAGGAGCTTGAAAAGAAAATCAATACACAAATTGAAAACAATAAAGCCATCATGCTCCGGGTGAAATCTGTTTCACACCAAACTGCTGTGGCAGAAGGAAGAATATTGTACAGCGCGGTGGTTCATTTCGCAGCTGAAGCCTAAAACAAAAGCAGCCGGTTGTAACCCGGCTGCTTTTGTTTATTTTAGCTTTTCTACTTTTGTCGGCTTCCAGCCTTTTTCATCGACCCATGTAATCGTGACTTGATATTTATTCCCAGTCGCCTTGTCCAAAATTTTGCCTTTGGCATCCTGAGGGCTGCCGTTATTTCCGAGCCAGAGCACCGTCATGTTATCTGTTGAGACACCAGTTGCGTACGAAATGGCTTTCAGCATCTCAGCCCAGTCTTGTGAGCTTGAATCATAAGTAGCGGCATGCTCGCCAGTCTGCTCAGTTCCGACTGCTTTCCAGTCAGGATTTTCATACGTTTTTTCCACATCGCTCGATGAGCCGCCTTCTGTTACTTTTGCATCTTTAAGCCCGTCACCGGCTGAATCTGAGCTTGAATCTGAATCAGAGTCATCTTTTTTAGAAGGAGAATCATCTTTTTTGGAATCAGAGTCAGAAGACTTCTCAGAATCCTTTTCACTGTCAGATGTATCTTTCTTGCTGTCTTTTATATCCTCATCCGATTTCTTTTCCGTCTTTCCTGAAGCCGGAGATTCCTGTTTTTGCGTCGTTTCAGAATCCTTGCTGACATCTTTGCTAGAAGGACTGTTAATGAAGAGATTCGCTGCTACTACGACAATTAGTATGGATACGATTGCGATTAAAATGTTAAGCACTAAATTGGCTTTTCTGCGTTTATCACGATTTTCATAACGAGATTGATTATTGCTCAATAATTCTGCACTCCTTTATCCCTCTTGGCTCAGCATATATTTTAACATGTGCTGAGAAGTTGTTCTATTTCTGATTGATTTCAATTTCGTGTACTTTTTTAACAATATCATAAAACACCGAATTTGTCAGAGCCTTATCTCCCGGTATATCCATGTGTAAAACAACCAGAGCGTATTTCGGCTTATCCGCGGGAAAATATCCGGCAAACCATTTTTCATAGAGCGTTTCCTTCTCTTTTGAAAGCTTGCCTGTCTGGGCTGTGCCCGACTTCCCTGCTACAGTATACGGAAGATCTTGAAACCTTCTGCCCGTTCCGGAAGGAGATTCTACTACCCGCCGCAGTATTTTTTGAAGCTGCTGTGACGTATATTTGTCTATCGTTTCCCCTTTGAGCTTCTGATCTTTAAACGTAACGAGCGTTGTGCCGTTCTTATACTCAATTTGTTCGGCAATTTTCACCTGCCGTTTTTCTCCGCCGCGGGCGATTGTCGCCATCATATTGGCTACCTCCAGCGGCGTTACCTTTACATTTTTCTGCCCGATTGCTGTTTGCGCAATGGCTTTTTTGACTGATTTGTCTTTTTCATCCCCCCAAATCACGCCGCTTTTTTCGTTATACAGCTGGCGGAAATCGGTTTCGTGGTACAGTTTTCCCTCCCAGCCTGCCCGATCAGTGAGAGCCAGCTTCTCGGACATATCTTCAATAACCGAGCTGTCTTTTTTCATTAATTGTTCTGCAAGACTCGTAAATGTGTAATTACAGCTTTGTGCAAAACTTTCATCAAAAGACAAGGTTCCTTTGTCGTCCCCTGGTTCCCCGTACAGGTTTAAATTGCAATTAAAGGTTTGACTAGGCTTCACCATATTATTTTCGATTGCAGCTGCGGCAATGACTGTTTTAAAAACTGATCCGGGATAGATTGGCGTCAGCATATAATTTTGAAGTGTGTTTTGTCGGGACACATCCGCATCTGGTTTGCTTACAATTCCCAGAACACTGCTATTTTCGATGTCCAGCAGCACAGCTCCTCCCTTTTTCAGCCCCTGTTCATCCAATACCTCCTCCATCGCTTTTTGAATGCTTTGATCGATCGTTGTTTTGACCTGGAGCGGATAAAATGTATTGGCTTCAGCTGTATATTTGACGTCCATGCCAAACAAAGGGTTTCCTTTTCCGTCCACATGATATAAAAGCTTTGTGTCTTGTTCCGGAAGCAAAAACTCGTCAAATGTCCGTTCTAAACCGGTTGTTCCGATTTCTGTTGTAATCGGAAGGCTCTCCTTGTCAGGATATTTCTTGCGAAGCAGCGCCGGATCTTGGTTCGTGCTCCCTATCGTATGTGAAGCAAGGCTGGGCTTGTCTTCATTCTCCATATATACGCCGTAAATGCCGGGATATTTCAAAGAATTAATTTTTGTGATAGATTGTTTTGAAAGTGTTTTGATTTTCTTTTGCTGCAAAATGACCGGTTTTTTTGCCTTACCTAGTGTCTGGCGCAAATCATCTTCAGACATGCCGAGGATGTCCGCAACTTTTTTGATCGGCCAATCCTGCGTCAGCAGAAAAGGGAACAAAACAACCGCAGGCTCGCTTTGTCCTGTCAGCGCCCGCCCGTTTCGATCTAAAAAAGAGCCTCTTCCATCTGAAATGAGCACTTCCTCCGTCCGCTGTTTCACACTTTCTTGAATCAAATTAATTTTCTTTTTAGAAAATGATTCTGTGAAAAACAGCTGGATTTCTGCAAGCCTCAGCAGAAGCAGAAAAAATACAATCAAAAAAACGATGACTGCCAGCTTCATTCGTTTCGATATCTTCATAAAAAAACACCTCACCCACATTGTGGACGAGGTGTTTCGCTGCTAAACAGATATTATGAAATTTTCACAATTTTCACGAGCATTTCTCCGCCCGGTGTTTGTACTGTGACTTCTTCATCTACTTTTTTGCCCAAGAGGCTTTTTGCGATCGGTGAATCGTTTGAGATTTTCCCTTCAAACGGGTCAGCTTCCGCGCTTCCGACGATCGTATATGATTCTTCATCACCGTCAGGCAGTTCGACGAAAGTGACGGTTTTACCCAAACCGACAACGTTAGAGCCGCCGTCATCTTCAATGATTTTCGCATTGCGAATCATATTTTCAAGAGTCGTCACGCGGCCCTCTACAAATGCCTGCTCTTCTTTCGCTGAATCGTATTCAGAGTTCTCGGAAAGGTCTCCGAAGCTTCTCGCAATTTTGATTCGCTCTACTACTTCTTTTCGTTTAACCGTTTTCAAATATTCTAATTCTTGTTCAAGTTTTTGTTTTCCTTCTGCAGTCATAGGAAAAACTTTCTCTTGTGCCATGTCCCTTCACTCCTTCTGGTTGTCCCTCAACATCTTCGATTATGTATGAGAGCATAAACTAAAAAATACAAGAATGAGAACACAGGGCAGTCCTCGTTCTTCTCTCCCATATAGGTACTGTTTATCTTAAACTGAATCGTGTCGTTCTGCAAATATTTCGCGTTTATAAACAGGGAAAGAAGGGAATTCGCACATTCCCTTCCTGCCTATACATAATATGGTCAGAGTTATTTATGTCTATGCTATGGTATTACAAAATCGCGTTTTGTTCAAGAATGGTTTGAATTTTTGTGACCATCAGATCAATTGCGACGTGATTCTGACCGCCTTCCGGGATAATAATATCAGCGTATCGTTTCGTCGGCTCGACGAATTGGTTATGCATCGGACGGACCACTGACACATATTGTTCAATGACAGAATCAATAGAGCGTCCGCGCTCATTAATATCTCTCATAATCCGTCTGATGATACGCAAGTCAGCGTCCGTATCAACATAAAGCTTGATATCCATCAGATCACGAAGCCTTTTGTCTTCAAGAACAAGAATGCCTTCAAGGATAATAACATCCTTTGGCTCTACGTGAACCGTTTCTTCTGAACGTGTGTGAAGCTTATAGTCATAAATCGGCTTTTCAATCGGGCGGTAATTCAATAGATCTTGAATATGCTCGATTAAATAGTCATTATCAAACGCAAGCGGATGATCATAGTTTGTGTTCAGCCTTTCTTCAAACGGAAGATGGCTTTGGTCTTTATAATAAAGGTCCTGCTGGATCATTAAAATTGAGTGTCCTTTAAATTGTTCATAAATGGACCGTGTGACACTCGTTTTTCCTGAACCGGAACCTCCTGCGATTCCAATGACTACTGGATTCTTACCCATGGGCTGTTACTTCCCCTTTCTCATCATGTTGCTCGGATAAATCTTTTTGTCTAGTTTGAATTTGACAATTTGCAGGGGATGGCGGGCAGCATCTAGCTCATTTCCGTCTTCGTCCCAAATGGTTTCAATCATATGTGTAAAGTTTTCGATTTCTGGTCCGAAAAATTCCACTTCGTCGCCTTTTTTGAAGAAATTGCGCTGCTGAAGCGTGACCATTTGTGTATCTTCATCATAATTCAGCACTAAGCCGACAAAATCATATGTCGTTTTCTTGGCGTGTTCGCCGAACATTTGCTCTTCATAGCCTGGCGTTCCTTCAAAGAAAGCTGTCGCAGTGTCCCTGTTGGCGCACTTATCAAGCTCTTCAAGCCATTCTTTTTGAATCACAAAGTTCTCTGGATCAGCGCAATAAGCATCGATTACTTTGCGGTATACGCTGACAACAGTTGCTACATAGTGAATGGATTTCATGCGGCCTTCAATCTTTAAGCTGTCGATCCCCATTTCAATCATTTTTGGAATGGATTCAATCAGCTTCAAATCTTTCGGGCTCATCGCAAATGGTGCATCTTCTTCACCATACAAAGCAACGGCGTTGGCACCGTCTGTTTGATAGAGATCATAATCCCAGCGGCATGACTGGCAGCAGCCTCCGCGATTGGAATCCCGCGCTGTCATGTGATTGCTCAGCACGCAGCGGCCGGAATATGCAATACACATTGCGCCATGAATGAAGGATTCGATTTCGATATCTACCTTTTCTTTCATTTCTCTGATTTCAAGAGCGCTAGTTTCACGTGCCAGCACGACGCGGTCGAGACCTTCTTCCTTCCAGAACTGGACAGCCTTCCAGTTTGAAAGTGACTGCTGTGTGCTCAAGTGAACCTCAACATTCGGCGCCACTCTGCGGCATGTTTCAATAATAAGCGGATCTGCCACAATAATACCGGCAACGTTGGCGTCTCCAAGCGCTTTTAAATAGTCTTCAAGCCCGTCCATGTTTTCATTATGAGCGAAAATATTCGTTGTTACGTAGATCTTCGCGCCATATTTCTTTGCGAATTCAACGCCTTCTGCAATTTCTTCGATCGTAAAGTTATCGGCATTCGAGCGAAGCCCGTATTCCTGTCCCCCGATAAAGACCGCGTCCGCTCCGTAATGAACAGCGATTTTCAGCTTTTCAAGATTACCCGCAGGTGCGAGAAGCTCCGGCTTTTTCGTAATCACACGCTTTCCATTAACGATTGTGGATATTTTATCATTTACGGCAGTCATAGCTTAACCTCCTTTTGATTAATAAACCGTTTCCTTGAAGAAGAATCCGGTATCAATTTTTCTGTTTACTGGCTGGATGCTCTCAATGCGTTCGATCCAGTCTTCTTTTTTCGCTTCGTATTCGTCACGGTTTTCCACGCACAAATCAATTGCTTCTCTGTACATTTTGGTGACTTCTATTAGGTATTCAGGCGTTTTCAAAACCCCATCGATTTTGAAAGAATCAATTCCGGCATCTATCAATTCCTCGAGCTCATCAATGATGCACACATCGTTCGGGCTCATGATGTGAGTGCCGTTTTCATCTTCGAAAATCGGATATTTATTATCGCGTTCTTTATCGTGTAAAAACATGCCTGATTCTTTTTTCTTTCTTTCAATGTCCATGACTTTGCCCTGATATTCAAAATAGTTTCCAATCAAAGAACGCTTCGATTGGAACATGCACGTCATTCCATGCACCTGGATTTCAATTTCGACTTCAGCATTTTCTTTAATCTCAACAATGCTGTCCATGTTTAATTCTCTGGCAAGCACAGAACGCGCCGCACCCTTGCGTCCCCAGTAGTTGCATGTATAATAGTTGGTGCCTGTCGTTTCTGTGCTCCAATGAAGCTTCAGATCAGGCGCAGATTCACGGGCAGCCATCAGCACGGCAGGATCGCCGAATACCACTGCATCGACACCGGCTTCTGCTAAGAAAGCCAGATATTCGCCAAGCTCACCCACTTTATCATTATGGAAAATTGCATTTACAGCAACGTATACTTTTGCCCCTTCTTTGTGAGCAATCTCTACGGCTTTTGTTACATCTTCACGAGAAAATTCTCCGGCTAATCTCAAGCCGTATCTCTGTTCCCCAACTAAAAACGCAGTTGCCCCAGCCTGTATGAGCGGCAAAATGTCCGCTGTACTCGTCGGAGTCACTAAGAGCTCTGGTTTTTTCATGACGTTCACCTCTTCTTTTTACTAATCGCAAGTCCGTCCCCGACAGGAATAATCGCAGTTTGATAATCCGGATGATTCATCAGCCAATGATTATATTCATCAATTTTTGCTACAAGCCTGCGCCTTCTCTTCGGTTCTATTTTGCTGTAATCCTCTGCCACCAGACCTTTAAACAGCACGTTGTCTGTTATTATCACCCCGTCCGGTGAAAGCATCGGTTCATATAAATGAAAAAAGTTTTGATACTGACCTTTTGCAGCGTCAATAAAAATGACATCGTAAGGCGCGGTTACATGAACGGCGTCGGCTAATTCAAGCGCATCTCCGTAAAAAACATGAATCCGGTCATCAAGCTGAAATTCCTTGATATTGTTTACCGCTTCTTCATGCCGTTTCTCATTGCGTTCAATTGTATATATTTCAGCAGACGGCAGCTCCAGCGCCATTCGAATGGCTGAATAACCAATGGCCGTTCCGATTTCTAGTATTTTTTTCGGCTGTTTCACAGACAAAATTTGAAGCAGCACCTCCATGCCCGCTTTTTCCATAATCGGGACATGATGTTCTTCTGCATATGCTTCAAGCTTCTTCACGTTATCCGGCCGAGGCTTTAATAATGCTTCTATATAGTCATTTATTTGTTCATACCGGTCAGTCACTACAAACAGCCTCCCGTTCTAAAAAGGAGTGCCCCAGTCTTATGCGCAGGACACTCTCTGAATACATCATGATACATCGGTAAACAACCCGATATATTTTATCATAAAACCTTGCGGAAAGCGAACAAAAGGAGAGCTTTTTGCTCTCCTTTTATTTCTCATTTTTTGAGGAAATGTATTTTTCTTTTGCTTTATTATGCTCTTTTAGCGTTTTTGTAAATACGACCTCACCATTTGATTTGGCCAAGAAATACAGATAGTCCGTTTTATCCGGATGCAGCGCCGCTTCCCATGATGACATGCCGGCATTGGCAATCGGCCCTGGCGTCAGCCCTGTGTTTTTATACGTATTGTATGGTGAATCGATTTCCAGATCCTTATAAAGAACCCGATCTTTATGCTTGCCTGCCGCGTACAGGACGGTCGGATCTGTTTGGAGCGGCATTTTCTTTTTCAGGCGGTTATAAAAGACGCTCGCAATTTTATGGCGGTCGGCTTTTTCAGTCGCTTCTTCTTCTATCAAAGAAGCCATTGTCAGCAGCTTATGCACAGAAACTTTGTTTTTCTTCATTTCTGATTTATATGTTTCCACATAAGAATTTGTCTGCTTAATCATTGCCTTGATAATGTCTTCAAGTGATGTGTCCGGATCGTTAAAAGGGTATGTAGCCGGGAATAGGTACCCTTCAAGCGGGTGCTTAATGTTTTTATTGAAAACATCATTTGTCACAGTGTCCGGGAATTCTTTCTTCAGCTGATTGATAAATGTTTCATCGTCCAGCTTCGCTATGACTTGTTTTTTAGAGTATTTTGTTTCATCAGCAATAGCAGCCGCGATTTGGGTCAGCTGTGCTCCCTCAGTCACTGTGATTTGAAAAGCGTAGCCTGTAGCCCCGCTTGTCAGCTTCTGAATAATGGCATCTAAATCCATACCTTTATTCAGATGGTAGAATCCGGCCTGAAACCCGGAAGCACCTTTATATTTCACATAGTACTGAAACGCCTTCTCGCTTTTTATGACATCATTTTTCTTTAATATCGATGCGATGGCTGAAACAGACGAACCGCTCGGAATGTTAATATTAACTGTCGTTTTACTGTCTTTTTCAACAGGTTCAAGCAATGATTTCCCATATAAAAATGCCCCGCCAATGATGAGAAACAGCACAACAATGGAAGACAGTATAATTCTTTTTTTATTAAAAAACGATTTTTTTTGCTGATTGATATACATTAGGTCTCCTCCCATCAGCTCTTATACTACATGATTCATTGTATTTCGGCAATTTATTACAAAAAGAGGCCTGCATAAAGCAGAAAAAAGCCGGAGCAGTATAGCTCCGGCTTTGATTTGGCGCGATGTTTTACTCTTCGTCTTCGTCCGCTAAGAATGTGTTTAGTGTTTCTTCGATCATATCCCATTCTTCGTCAGTTTCAATCGGGAATAGCTCACCGTTTTCACCGTCTTCGTTTGGCGTGAAGCTGGAAGCAAGAATTTCTACTTCTTCGTCATCTTTTGATTCGATTGGATAGTACAAGACATAAGACTTGCCAAACTCTTCGTTTTCAAATGTAAACAACACTTCACAAAGCTGTTCATTTCCTTGATCGTCAACAATTGTAATATTTTTTTCGCCGTGTTCCATTTTCTTCACCTCTGGCTTTAATTTAAGCTGTCAAGATATCCTTGTAAAATCATAACAGCCGCCATTTTATCAATGACTTTTTTTCGTTTTTGCCTGCTGACGTCAGCT
>NZ_JAVAXX010000110.1:0-19039 GCF_042709275.1 Bacillus sp. LR_5
TTGTAAATCTATATTCGTTCGCTTCCATTCGTTTTATAAGCGTTTTCTCACTGCTTTGTCATAAAAAGCTTGCGAAACTTTCATCCTTTAGCATAAGAAAGAATCACTTGCCTGATATCCCTTTTGAATTCATAAAAACGACCCGCCAGCCATCCGGGTCCTCTATCGTTACGCCCCCATTGCTCCAGTACGGGTTCTCTGATTCGACCTCTTGATAGCCCATGTGCTTTAGCTTTGAAGTGATCGCTGCCAGTTCATCTGCATTCGGCACATAAAAAACAAGAAGGCTGTCGGGATGGGGAACGGGGGCAGTGCTTCCCCCTTCATACTGGGTGAATTCTAAATGATAATCGGTATGAGGAAGGCCGAACATGACACCGTCATACCCGTTATGCTTTGAAAATTCTCCTATTCGTTTCAAACACAATCCCTCTTCGTAAAAACGAATAATCTCATCAAGCTGGCCCGTAGGACGCGCAATTCGGATTTGTGCTGCGTGAAAAGACGAAAAACGTTTTCCCATATTGTTACCATCTCCTTTTTGCACCATTTTATTAAAACGCTTTCAATTTTTCATCCGCTGAGCGAACGGTATTTCTTCCATCTTTCGAATGAAAAAACCCCAAGAGCAGCTCTTGGGGCTTATGCGCCGGGCGGAACGCCTGCGTCATCAAAACGCCGTTCCAGGTTGACGAATTTGTTGTATTCTTTTACGAACGCAAGAGACACGGTTCCTACCGGGCCGTTACGCTGTTTGGCGATAATAATTTCGATAATATTTTTATTCTCGGTTTCTTTGTCATAGTAGTCATCACGATAAAGGAACGCGACAATATCCGCGTCCTGCTCGATACTTCCTGATTCCCGGATATCAGACATCATCGGACGTTTATCCTGACGCTGCTCAACGCCCCGAGAAAGCTGAGAAAGCGCGATAACAGGGACTTGCAGCTCCCTGGCAATCGACTTCAGTTCACGGGAAATTTCAGATACTTCCTGCTGACGGTTGTCCTTTGAACGACCGCTTCCCTGAATCAATTGCAGGTAATCGATCAAAATCATGCCCAGCCCGCTTTCCTGCTTCAAGCGGCGGCACTTGGCACGGATTTCACTCACTCGAATACCCGGTGTATCATCGATGTAAATCCCGCTGTTCGACAGGCTTCCCATTGCCATCGTCAGCTTGCCCCAATCCTCTTCGGTCAGGTTACCTGTACGGAGATTCTGGGCATTGATGTTTCCCTCGGCACAGAGCATACGCATAACGAGCTGCTCGGCACCCATCTCAAGACTGAAAATCGCTACGCTCTCATCGGTCTTCGTCGCCACGTTTTGTGCGATGTTCAGGGCAAAGGCTGTTTTCCCTACTGACGGACGTGCAGCCACAATGATCAAGTCGTTGCGCTGGAAACCCGCAGTCATCCGGTCAAGCTCCGTAAACCCTGTTGGAATTCCCGTGATATCACCTTTTCGATTATGAAGCTGTTCGATATTATCATAGGTCTGGACAAGGACGTCCTTAATATTTTGGAAGGCACTCGTGTTTTTGCGCTGTGCCACTTCCATAATCGTTTTTTCCGCTTCACTGAGTAAATCCTCGACCTCATCCTCACGGGTATACCCGTCTTGAGCAATCGTTGTCGCAGTTCTGATTAATCGGCGAAGAATCGATTTTTCCTCAACGATTTTCGCGTAATATTCTATGTTAGCCGCTGTCGGCACCGAGTTTGCGATATCTGTCAAATATGAAATGCCGCCTACTTCTTCCAGCAGGTCTGTGTTCGCAAGCTCTGATGTGACTGTCACCAGATCAACCGGTTCACCTCGGTCACCGAGCACCAGCATCGCATTATAGATTTTTTGGTGGGACATTCTATAGAAATCATCTGGAATCAATACTTCTGAAGCCAGTGTTAAAGCAGACGGCTGTAAAAAAATAGCGCCTAACACGGCTTGTTCGGCTTCTATATTTTGCGGAGGAAGCCGGTCATTCAGAAGGTCTGTCATGCTAAGCACCGTCCTCTCATTAAAAAATCTCCAACCTCCATTCTACCATTTCTACAGAAAAAAAATAGAAAAATTGTCTGTTTCCTGTTTTTTTCAGTTAGCAGATTGGATCGTTTCGGACAGTAACAAGGCGGGAAAAATGCAATAAAACATGAGGGAGGAATGAAAGATGATAAAGAAATATGCGATTACGCCTAATGTTGATGCGGACGGCTGGTTTATTGAGGTGGAGAATGTAGCGCCGACAGCTTTGTATACGTCTAAAGACGCCGCTATTGAAAAGGCCAAACAGGTGGCTAAGGAAAACAGTCCGTCTAAGCTTGTAATTTATGACCAGTTTAAAAATGTGGAAGAAGAACACTCATTTTAATGAATGAAAGCCTTCGCTGCAGCGAGGGTTTTTTAGCGGTTATCGGTTTATTTCATCCATTGGATGCCTATGTGCATCATCAAATCTGCCGCTTTTTGATACAGATCCCACTCCCCGATCGAAGCAAATTTCCCCATCAGCTCCTGAAGCTTTAGCCTCACTGCTATATATTCTTCGAAAGTGACAGCTTTTTCAGTGTCTATTTGGTGTTCCTTCAGCATTTGTTTTAATAAGGATAACGGTGCGTGCATAAGAACCCTCCTTACCTCTTTTATAACGGTCATTTTCCGATTGCTCTATTCCTTTGTGACATCTTCTTACATTTCACATCTGATTCTTGTACAATGGACAGAAGAGAGGAGGGATCTTTTGTGAGACCTTTGCAAATTTCTGCTGAAACTGCACAAAAGCTTGCAGAGTCCTTGAATCTGCCGCTTGAACAGATCATGCATATGCCTCAGCATATTCTGCTTGCCAAAATGGCTGAACTGCAAAAAGAGGACAAATCATAGCGTTCATTCACATACTTGCTTACCTGTTTCGGGATAATATCATGTATATGTTAGAAAAGAGGAGTAACTGCTTTGCCACATCCACATAATAAAAAAATCCAATCATTTTGGCTGATCACCGGCATTATCTTTATCGCCTTTAACTTACGGCCCGCGATCACTTCAGTCGGTCCGGTCATCAGCTCTATCCGGGCAGAGCTGCACATGTCCAATGGGGCAGCCGGTTTTTTGACCGCACTGCCGCTGCTTTCGTTTGCAGTTCTTTCTCCACTTGCACCTAAGCTTGGACAGCGCCTCGGAAATGAGCGAACTTTATGGCTAGGTCTCGTGATACTGCTTATCGGTGTTTTGACTCGTTCTACCGGCTATACTGCCGCTTTGTTTTTCGGAACGGCACTTATCGGAGTCGGAATTGCGATTGGTAACGTACTTTTGCCAAGCTTAATCAAACATAAATACCCTGAAAAGCCAGGGATCATGATCAGCCTGTATACGACATCAATGAATATATTCGCAGCTTTAGCATCAGGTGTCAGCGTTCCTTTAGCGACCCAGATGAATGGCGGATGGAAACAAGCCTTTCTCTTATGGGGCGGGCTGGCTTTGCTTGCATTGCTGATCTGGATACCTCAGCTGCGCCATCGAGATACGGCAAACCAGACAATGAAGCTGCAATCCAGTTCCATTTGGGCTTCCAAAATGGCATGGTATGTCACCATCTTTATGGGCCTGCAATCGTTTTTATTTTACAGCAGCATCGCTTGGTTTCCTGAAATTCTCCGTTCACACGGGATTGATACGGCAACAGCCGGATGGATGGTATCACTCATGCAATTTGCGAGTCTGCCTTCCACTTTTCTGACACCAGTTTTAGCTGACCGTGTGAAACAGCAGCGCGGTATCGTTGCGGCGCTGGCCTCAGTTTATCTGATCGGCCTCTGCGGATTATTAGCGGGCGGAAGCCATACATTGCTTGCCATCTGGATGATCATTATCGGTATCGGGCAAGGCTCCAGCATTAGTCTGGCGCTCACTTTGATTGGTCTCCGCAGTGAAAATGCCCAACAGGCCGCTGCGCTGTCAGGCATGTCTCAGTCATTCGGCTACCTGCTGGCAGCAGTCGGGCCAATCTTTGTCGGCTATCTCTTTGACCAGACGCATTCTTGGACGATGCCGATTGTGCTTCTCATTGCTGCCCTGATCGTAATGGGAGCAGCTGGACAGGGAGCCGGACGAGATCGATACATTTTTCAGTCAGAAAAACAAAGAAATTCAGCATAAAAGCGGGGAAAATATCTCCGCTTTTTTCTTTGAATATTTATGGTTTATTCATAAGTTTTTCATATTTGTTTTTTACAATTAGACACCATAAAGAGGTGAAAAACGATGAAAACCAAACGATTCGACGCAGCCCTTATTCTTATTTTGCTGGCAGCAGCTTTTTTGGATACGTATCACATTTGGCAGGATGATACAGCGAACCAGTACTATTTGGCGGCTGTAAAAAGCATGACGCAAAGCTTCCATAATTTCTTTTATGCGTCATTTGACCCTTCTGGATTTGTGACAGTAGATAAGCCTCCTGTCGTGTTATGGATTCAAACGATTTTCGCACTGATTTTCGGTGTTCACACGTGGAGTGTCATCATTCCCCAGGCTCTTGCCGGAGTTGGATCTGTCTTCCTTCTCTACAGAATGATCAAGCCGACTTTTGGAATTGAAGCGGCCCGCATTTCCGCACTTGTTATGGCACTGACCCCTATCGCAGTAGCTGTCAGCCGGACAAACAATATTGACAGCATGCTTGTCTTTACCATATTGCTCGGTTCAGCTTGCCTGCTTCGGGCAGTAAAACAAGGCAAGCTGGTTTGTCTGCTGACGGCATTTGCCCTAATTGGGCTCGCCTTTAATATGAAGATGATGCAAGCGTTTATGGTATTGCCTGCATTTGTGTTATTCTACCTGGTTGCATCCCGGGTTTCCCTCAAGAAAAAAATCGGTTCCCTGCTTCTGTCTCTTGTCCTTCTGACAGGCCTTTCACTCTCATGGGCGATAGCAGTGGATTCAGCCTCTTCCTCAAGCCGGCCTTATGTAGGAAGCAGCCAGACTAACTCAGTGCTAGAACTGGCCTTTGGCTACAACGGCACAGAGCGTCTGCTTGGGCAAACTACGGGCCTTGCAAAGGGTGATATGAATGCTGCTGGCGGAGGGAACATGCAGAATCAAGACAACATGCAAGCGCCAAATGGCGACGGTTCATCTTTTTCTCAGAACGGAAATCAATCATTCGGAAACCATTCACAGGCGCCTCAGCCGCCTAACGGACAAACCGGCGCTCTCAATGGAGGCGGAGGCACACCTCCCACAGGTGGCAACGGGCCTGGAAATGGAGGGCCTGGCGGTAGAGGCGGAAAAAGCGTGAATATGTTCGGCACCGGTGATCCTGGACCGCTTCGTCTTTTCCAATCAGCACTTTCCGGCCAAATCAGCTGGATGCTTCCATTCTCATTGATCGGATTACTGGGCGCAATCGTCAGCTGGTACCGTGATCGCCGCGGACATGCTGCTGAAATGAAAGAAACGCTATTCTGGGCGGCTTGGCTTGTTCCCGTGGCTGGTTTCTTCAGCATCGCAGGATTCTTCCACCAGTATTATTTGATTATGCTGGCACCGCCGATTGCCGCCCTTTCTGGTATCGGATGGTATACGATGCACCGCTTATACAAAAATAATCAAGACTGGCCCAGCTATCTTCTGCCGGCAGCCGTTCTGATCACAACCGTGTTCCAGGTGTATATTCTGAGTGCTTATACAAGCCAAATCGGCAGTGTGTGGATGTATGTCCTGGGACTCATAGGACTCGGTATCACCCTTGCACTTCTGATGCTTAAACGCAGCCATACGTTCAGTAAGCAGCTGACCATCATCAGCTTGTGCGTTCTGCTTCTCACACCTGTTTACTGGTCAGCAACGCCGCTTCTATACGGTGGCAACAGCGTCCTTCCTGAATCCGGCCCGCAGCTCAAAGGCTCAGCAAACGGCGGGAACATGTTCTCTTCAGAGGTCGACAGCGGGCTCCTGTCCTATCTGAGAAAACACAATACCGGCGAAGAATATTTATTTGCTACTTTGACAACCGTAACAGCTGCGCCATACATCATTTACGAAAATGAATCTGTTATGGCAATGGGCGGATTTAACGGCACGGATCCCATTCTGACTGTGTCCGAACTGAAAAAACTGATCAAAGAAGGCAAAGTGAAATACTTCCTTCTGTCCGAAAGCAACTCAGGCAACAGCAAACTTGTTTCCTGGATTAAGAAAAACGGAAAAGAAATAACATCTGACGAGTACAGCGGTTCCTCCAGCAGCACAAACAGCGTGCAGGGAATGAGAGGAGGACCTGGCGGAGAAAGCCAGCAAACTCTTTATCTCGTGGAATAAAAAAAAGAGGCTTGGATGAATCCAAGCCTCTTTTCTATTAAGCTTCTTCTTTTACATGTACCTTTAACACAGCCTGCACTTCAGGATGCAGCTTCACAGGCACGTTCGTATATCCTAATGCACGAATGCCGTCCGGCAGTTCAAGCTTCCGCTTATCTACTTTAATGTTATGGTCTTTTTGGAGCTGTTCAGTAATTTGCTTGCTTGTCACTGAACCAAATAAACGGCCGCCCTCACCTGATTTTGCGCTAAGCTCAACAGTCAGTTTTTCTAATGTCTCTTTCAAGCTCTTAGCCTGCTCAAGCTCAGCAATGGCTTCTTTTTTCTCTTTCTGCTTTTGTCCGTTTAGCGCGCTGATGTTTGAAGCGTTCGCTTCAACCGCGAGGCCTTTTTTAATTAGAAAGTTATGCGCATAACCGTCTGCTACGTTTTTGACTTCGCCTTTTTTTCCTTTTCCTTTTACATCTTGTAAGAAAATAACCTTCATCTCTGTACGCCTCCCTCAAAATACTCATCTATGGCGTGCTTCAGCCGTTCCAGCGCTTCAGAAACTGAAATGCCGGACAACTGAGTCGCCGCATTTGTTAAATGCCCTCCGCCTTCCAGGGCCTCCATGATGATCTGAACATTTACCTCGCCAAGCGACCGCGCACTGATACAAACCGTTTGTTCATCCCGTCTCGCCACCGCAAATGAAGCCTCAACCTCACTCATCGACAGCAGCGAATCGGCAGCCTGCGCAATCAGCACTTGATCGAAGTATTCCTCTTCATTTTCAGGAAGAGAAGCAATCGCAATGTTATCTTTATAGAGGACCGTATGCTGGATCAGCTTCGCCCGTTTAATATAGGAATCAACGGTTTCTTTCAGGAACTTCTGCACCAGCACCGTGTCGGCGCCTTTTGCCCTTAAATAAGAAGCCGCATCAAAAGTCCGCGAGCCCGTGCGGAGAGAAAAGCTCTTTGTATCCACTATTATACCAGCTAATAGGGCTGTTGCTTCAATCATATTGATTTTTAAGCGCTTCGGCTGATATTCAAGCAGCTCTGTCACCAATTCCGCTGTGGAAGAAGCGTATGGTTCCATATAAACGAGCAGCGGATCTCTGATAAACTCCTCACCTCTGCGGTGATGGTCGATGACCACGATATGTTCAATTTTATTGACCAGACGTTCCTCCATGACGAGTGACGGCTTATGTGTATCGACGATCACAAGCAGTGTGTCATCATTGGAAATTTCCATTGCTTCTTCAGGCGTAATAAATCTTGACCACAGTTCTTCATATTTTTTGATTTCCCCAATCAAACGCTGCACACTTGATCCGATTTGATTTGGGTCAATCACGATAAAACCATCTTTGTTATTTGCCTGAGCCACCTTTAAAATCCCGATCGCTGCGCCGATAGAATCCATGTCGGGGAATTTATGCCCCATGATAATCACATTGCTGCTTTCGGTGACGATTTCCTTTAAGGCGTGAGAAATCACGCGGGCCCGCACCCTTGTTCGTTTCTCCATTGGGTTTGTTTTACCGCCGTAAAACTTCACCTTGCCGTTTGGCAGCTTAATGGCTACCTGGTCTCCGCCGCGTCCCAGTGCTAAGTCCAAGCTGGATTGCGCCAAATCGCCAAGTTCTTTCAGGGAAGAAACTGAAGCCCCGACACCGACGCTTAACGTCAGCGCTACACCGTCAAACGAGGTTTTTTCCCGCACTTCATCAAGAATCGAAAACTTCGAATTTTCGAGTTCAGTTAAGATGTGTTCATTAAGTACAGCAATAAAGCGTTCTGAAGACGTCCTTTTCAAGAAGATCCCGTACTCCTGCGCCCAAGCGTTCAGCAAAGATGTCACCTGGCTGTTCATCGTGCTTCTCGTCTGGTCATCCAATCCTTGTGTCACATCATCATAGTTATCAAGGAAAATATATGCCAGGACGGTTCTTTCATTTTCATATAGCTTTTCAATCTGGATTTGTTCTGTTACATCAAAGAAATATAAGAGACGCTCATCCCGTTTGATGACAACCCTAAACTTGCGGTCATTCAATGTAACCGTTTCCGATTCCACCTCTTGTTTGATAAGCGGCACTACCGATTCACAAGTATCGTAAAGTGATCTCCCCACTAAAGTGCTTTCATTAAAGCAAGAGGAAAGAAACGGATTTGCCCATTCTATATAATATTGGTCATTAAAAAGCATGATTCCAATCGGCATTTCCATCAATGCCTCTTCACCGACTTTTTTCAACCTGTAGGACAACGTAGAAATATAAGCATCAATCTCTTGTCGAATAAGAGAATCAGCACGCTTAATAAAAAACAAAATAACTGCCAGCAGCAGCACTTCGACGGTTCCTAATATCCAGTTAAAATAAAAGCTGATGAGGATTGTAATAATTGACAGAGCAATCAATGCATAGATGGGATACCGAAACAGCGGTTTTTCATAAAAGCTTGGCATTTCTATCACTCCCCACCATGTGAGTAAAACTCATGTTCACTTCACCTTATTCCTTATATGAAAGCCCATATCTAAAACGCCTAAAATGCGAATGGCCGCCATGAAGACCGGATGAACAAACCCAAGTATGACAGCAATCACAGCCGCAGCCTTTGGATATTGTTTCTTATGGCAATAGAAAAAGATAAATGATAAACCTTGGATGAAAATCAGAAACCCGAGTATAAACTCCCCATTTAAAGCGATAGAGTACAGCATTTGGCCTTTTTCTAAAGGCAAAAATGAAAGCATGACAATAATCAAATACAGTACTACAACACTTTGCGGAAACTTCAACTCTCTAAAAGGCTTTAGATTAGGAATATCGGGGGAGAATCGCCTTAAGAGCGGCTTAGCGATAAGGTAACTGAGGAAAGAAAAAATAACTCCTACCATCACAATAGCTGTTGGAAAAAGATATTGAACGATACCCAATTGTTCTTCCATCAGTTTTAATTGCTTCTCAAACTGTCCAGCATTGCCCGACTGCTTCGCTACAGTTTCTACAATATCAAGAGATTGCCGGTATTGTGTCATCGCCTCATCAATGATATTGATACCCAAAAACTGAATGCTTATCACAAAATAGAAGACAATACTAAGCATATAAATAAGAGCGCCCGAAATAATGGCGTGCCCGGGCTCTTTCCTTTTGAAAAAATGTCCCATGGCAATGCCGGCGCAAGCTGACATAAAAGCTACAATAAGCCCGTTAAAGGACCCGACAATAAAAACAACCGGAAGACTGACAGCGCCCATCCATATCCCTAGCTTCAATCCATGTCTGATCGTATACAAGATCATTGGCAGCGGCAGTGCAAATAACAGAATTGTTCCAATCACAGGAACATAAACGACCAGAAGCGTGATGATCGCAAACAGACTGATTAAAATAGCACCTTCCATTAAAGCTCTCGTTTGTTTCACTTAGTCACCTCGTATCATCCTGAACATACGAATAGAAAAGAGCAGCATAAACGACTGCTCTTTTTCATCGCTGCAACATACGTTGCACCGAATGTTTTTATATCATCTCTAAATTTTACTTTTATATTTTAACATAAGTCCAAATCGCAAGTAAAATAACGCTAATGTTTCATGTGAAACATGAAAAATGAAAAGACATTCTTTGAAAAGAATGCCCATCACAATTAATGTTTATCATCCATAAAGCCAGAAGATTCCTTGTTTTTCTTTTTCGTTTTTCTGACATACATAAAAATTAAGATCACCAGTAAAAGGGTTGTTGCTTGCAGAACGCCGCTGCTAAACAAGAAAAAGTTCTTTATCATGTCCCACATTGTGTTTCACCTCTTTGTGCATGTTCTCAACCCGTATCCTATATAAGGTGAATTTCCCTTTTTAAAAACTTCAAAACATCATGAACAACATTGAGCATTGGGCATATGCTGATATGGAATCTGATCGATAAAGGAGAATTTTCACATGGATGAACGCAGAACATTGGCTTGGCATGAAACATTAGAAATGCACGAGCTGGTTGCTTTTCAATCAAACGGACTCATTAAACTGAAGAAAATGATAAGAGAAGTAAAAGACCCTCAGCTCAGACAGCTTTATAACGTGTCTATTCAGAGCGTTGAGCAAAATTTGAGAGAGCTTCTTCCGTTCTTTCCACAGGCTCCGCACAGAGAAGATGAGGAAGAAGAACGCGCAGATAACCCATTTTACAGCGGTGACCTGCTCGGTTTTGCCAAAACATCTGTCCGCAGCTATGCCATCGCAATTACAGAAACAGCAACACCTCAATTAAGAAACGTACTGGTCAAACAGCTGAATGCTGCCATCCAGCTGCACGCCCAAGTTTATCGATACATGTATCAGCATGGATATTATCCGTCTTACAACCTTTCTGAACTGTTGAAAAACGATGTCAGAAACGCCAACAGAGCCATTTCAATGAAATAAAACAAGCAGCAAAGGAGTTCCCTTTGCTGCTATTTCTGCTGATCCTTCACTAAGCCGTTCGAACGATAAGATTCCAGCACGTCTCTGTTGGATTCTCCCCATTCTTTCATTTGCAAAACAATCGGTTCAAGCGTTCGCCCGAATTCTGTCAGAGAGTACTCAACCTTGGGCGGCACCTGTTGATAAACCTCACGATGCACGATGCCGTCCGCTTCCAGCTCCCTCAGCTGAAGAGTAAGCATTCTTTGAGTAATACTCGGGCAGATTCGCCGAAACTCATTAAATCGTTTCTTGCCATCTATCATGTGATAAAAAAGAATTCCTTTCCACTTTCCGCCAATGACATCTAGAGTAAATTCAACTGGACAGCCTTCTTTGTTCGGGTATATATTCTTTTTTCCACTCATTCTTGACCCTCCAATAGTACCTTTTTTGATACTACATTACATTTTGCAACTAAGCTACCCAGTATTTTACACACCTTTTCTCCTTAGCTCAAAGAAAATGCTTCTTATTCACATCAATTTTTAAGGGTTTGCATGATTACACCTGCAGCAAGACGTGTTAAACTATATAAAGATTACACTACTTAAAAAAAGGATAGGAGCTATCATGGAAAAGATACTTATTTTCGGACACCAAAACCCAGACACAGATACGATTTGTTCTGCGATTGCTTATGCTGATTTGAAAAACAAACTCGGCTTCAATGCTGAGCCTGTCCGTCTCGGACAAGTCAACGGCGAAACACAATACGCGCTTGACTATTTCAAACAAGAAAGCCCGCGTCTTGTTGAAACAGCTGCAAACGAAGTAAACGGCGTTATCCTGGTTGACCATAACGAACGCCAGCAAAGCATCAAAGACATTGAAGAGGTTCAGGTTTTAGAGGTTATCGACCATCACCGCATCGCTAACTTTGAAACAGCTGAGCCGCTTTACTATCGTGCTGAGCCTGTAGGCTGTACGGCTACCATCTTAAACAAAATGTACAAAGAGAATAACGTGAAAATCGAGAAAGAAATTGCCGGCCTTATGCTGTCTGCGATCATTTCTGATTCCCTGTTATTTAAATCTCCAACTTGCACGGACCAAGACGTAGCAACAGCAAAAGAGCTTGCGGAGATCGCTGGCGTAGATGCTGAAGAATACGGCTTGAACATGTTAAAAGCAGGCGCTGATCTAAGCAAAAAAACAGTGGAAGAGCTCATTTCTCTTGATGCGAAAGAATTTACGCTCGGCAGCAAGAAAGTCGAAATCGCACAAGTAAATACAGTGGACATTGAAGATGTGAAAAAACGCCAAGCTGAATTAGAAGCTGTGATCTCAAAAGTTGTGGCTGAGAAGAATCTTGATCTCTTCCTTCTCGTTATCACAGATATCTTAGAAAATGATTCACTTGCTCTTGCAATCGGTAACGAAGCAGCGAAAGTGGAAAAAGCGTTCAACGTTACATTAGAAAACAACACAGCCCTCTTAAAAGGCGTTGTTTCCCGTAAAAAACAAGTCGTTCCTGTCTTAACAGACGCAATGGCTGAATAAGCAAAAAGCATCCCGCGTCGGGATGCTTTTTCTTATTCACCCAGCTTCTCAATTTGTCCCATCACATCAGTAATTTGCTTTGCGTTTTGGACCAGGTCTGACTGCTCCAATTCTTTAAGCGATACCTTGCCTTCCTCGGCTTGTTTCAACACCTCTTCAGCGCTTTTCTGCAAGGTCTCGTTATGCTCCTGAATGGTTTGATGAATCTCCGCTGCGGCATCAGGCGGCGTTAATTCATTAAAATCAGCGGCAGCCTTCTGAATCGACTCAAGCTGCGCTTCAAGTTTTTCTTTCGCCTCGGTGTCATTTACAGCTTTCTCAGCCAATTCAGGTGCTTCCTCTGCAAATGTCTTCACCTTCTCCACATACCCCGCTGCTTCACTCGTATAGTTCAATCCGTCGTTCACCTGATCAAGCATGCCGCATCCGCCTGCACTCAAAAGTCCCACTCCGGCAAGTACTGTCAAAATGATCTTCATCTTCAGCCCCCTCATCGTTTCTTTTTCATTTTTTCTTTTAAGATCGGAATCAATTTCTCTTTCGCTAACGGCAGCCCTTTCCTCACCAATTCACGCTTCAGCCACTTTTTCAGCTTAGACATTCTGATGCTCCTCTCCCTTTTTGATAAAAATGAAAAAACTCCACCAATTTGGTGAAGTTCCTGAAACAAAAAGACCTTCACCAAATCAGATTTGGCAAAGGTCTCGCTAACAATGAAATTGCCAGCAAAGCCGAGGACACCTTGTCCCGTAATGACGACTTTACTGTGAAAGCTACTCCCCTTTGGAGTGTTCATTTTTATTACTTTCATTCTAAAGCACCGATCTGTTCCAGTCAAATTCCTGCCGTTTATATAAAAGCGCGCTGTGGTATTTAAAATTTGAATGGTTTTTCTATCAGGAGATCATGCTATGACAGAGGAGGTTTTCATCATGAGTCAAGAGCGCGTGAAACGGCCTGGGCATACCAGATGGTACATATCTTCGTTACTTAGCGGCATTATTATTCTTAATTATTTTGACCGAGTGGCCATCTCGGTAGCGGCCCCTGCGATACAAGATTCGTTTCATCTTACTGCAACTGAACTCGGCATCGTGTTTTCCATTTACACCTATTCCTATACACTGATGCAGCTGCCTGTCGGAAGTTTGCTGGACCGTTTTGGGGTCGCATGGGTCACGAGGGTTGGAATGACAATATGGAGCTTTTTAACGATCCTTCTTGCTTTTTTGCAAGGAAAATTGCTGTTGTATCTGTTCCGGTTTCTCATTGGGCTGACGAGCGCCTCTGCGTTCCCCGCTGCCTCTAAAGCAACCGCTCTCTGGTTTCCTCCAAGTGAGCGGGGATTGGCAAACTCACTGTTCGATTCGGCCGCCAAGTTTTCAAATGTAATCGGCGCGCCATTGGTCGCCTTTCTTGTCACAACATTTGACTGGCGTGTCGCTTTTTTGACGATTGGATGCATCAATGTGCTGTTTACGATCTTTTTCTGGCAGTATTATGAACAGCCTGAACGGCACAAACGTATTTCTAAAAGTGAACTAAACTATATTCAAAAACACAATGCCATTACAACAGAGCAAATCCCTTACAAAACGGGCCCGCTTTTAAAAAAGCTTTTCACCAATCGAAAAGTATGGGGCTTAATGATCGGATTTACAGGGTACGGGTATACATTCAACCTGCTGCTCACCTGGCTTCCGACTTTCTTTAAACATACATACGGTATGGATCTCATGTCGTCCGGTTTATTTACGGCAGTGCCGTGGCTGATCTCAACCATTTCCGGAATTGCCGTCGGCGGCTGGCTCGTCGATTATTTTATTAAGAAAGGCTATCCTAACACCAAGGTGTACCGAACCGTAATCATAGTCGGAATGAGCTTTGGCTTTTTCTTTTTAGGCTCCATTCTGACGAACAATATTACCGTAGCCATTATTTGCATTTCCATCGGACTCGCCGGAATTTCAGCAACCGCTCCGGTCGGCTGGTCCATCTCCGCAGAACTCGCGCCGATCGGTTCCGTATCCATGCTGAGCTCCATGGTGAATCTCGCAAACAACCTGTTCGGAGGCATTATTGCTGCGTCACTGACAGGGTATTTGTTTGATGTGACAGGCTCCTTTACGCTCAGCTTTCTGGTAGCTGGTTTTGTGCTGTTGCTGGGATTGGTTTTTTATGTGTTTGTATTAGGGGATGTAAAACGAATTAAACTGGAATGAAGAGTGCTTGCTGAAAAGCACTCTTTTCTTTGAATCCGCCAGGTGTTATTTTCTTTCTCCCACATTCACTAGTCTGTCTTCGGACGAAAACACCACCATTTTATCCTTGACTCCAACCAAAGGTAAGGCCTCATAGTGAAAGAAGAAAGGAGGAGTCGGATGGTGAAATTAACAGTAAAAGAACTATCCAATATTGCGAATGTCACAATCAAAACGCTTTATCATTACCACAAAATCGGCTTGCTGGCCCCAAAGGAAATAAGCGAAGCCGGATATCGGTACTATGGTGCTGAAGAACTAAAAAGACTGCAGGAAATCCTTTTTTACAAAGAATTAGATATTCCTTTGTCAGAAATTAAAACATTACTAAATGAGGATGCTAAAAGAACAAGTACATTAGAAAAACAAAAAAAGCTGTTTGAAAAGAAAATTGAAAAGTATCAGCGTCTCATTCAAACAGTCAACACATCTTTAGAATACACGAGAAAAGGCGAAAACATGGATCATAAGGTAATGTTTAAAGGATTTGAAAGCGCTGAAGAATGGAAACAATCTTTAGCAGAACAAAATGGGTATTTAAAAGAGCGTTACGATTTTGAATTGGATACACATACAATCAATGTCGATGAAATGAACAAAATGGCAATAGAGGCTAAACATTTTCTTGATAGGATGGCTGATTTTTTAAGAAACGGCGTAACGTATCATGACCCTTCCGTGCAAGAGCATGTCATGAATCATCTTAAGTTCCTAAATCAGAACGGGCATCCGACAAGTAAAGAAGATTACGTAAAACAAACACGTTTTTTTATGCAAGATGATTTCCATAGAGGAATGTTAGAAGAGCAGCAAGCCGGTTTATCTTATTATTTGGTTGTCGTTGCAGAACACCTGTAATGTTTTATCACCCTTTATAGGGTGACAGCCATCAGGATTACGAGACAGCACCGCCAACAATCGAAACATTCTGCCGGTCAACGGCAAAACGCCGTCCGTTCCATTTTAATACGGTTTGAACATATCCCAATGAGTCGGCGTTATACCTTCCCGCTATCCGCTGGTACGCCAATAATTCGTATACGCCGTCTCTGTCAAAATCAACCGGATACAAGCCCGATAAAGGATTCACCCATCCTTCTATCGGCATTTTTAACACACCTTGGCTGTTATAAATCTCATTCAAATATTCCCTGCCTTTGTAAGTAAGGTCGAGGATATACGTTTCGTTTTGCTGATGACTGATGACGCTCGCTTTATATTGATTTTGATACCTCACACTGTACTTTAATTCATCATTCAATACATCTGAATTGAAAATTCGCCGGAACTGCCTGTTTAGATAGGCAAACACGTATGCATAAATAGCACCGCCGCTTCCCCCTGTGTCCATTACCACTGCCACATCCTCAATCTTGTCGCCTGTCATATCCCCCAGAAAAAGTGACGGATTGTATCCCATATTGTTTTGAAGCTGAATCTGCTGCTCCTGATGGGTTCTGCCATCACGGATCACCAATGTGATATTTCTCCATAACGGGCTGCCGGGCATTTGATTTCCAGTTAGAAAGACCTCGTCAATAACGCCGTCTCCCGTTACATCGCCGCGAGTAGATGCAATGATTGCACGTGAGGAGACAGGCTGCCGAAATACGTATGGATGTTGAACAAGTCCTCTGCTTTCATAAAACCAATAAGGAGCCATTCTGATGTCATACACATTCAATTGTGTCACCTTCCCTAATCAGCTGAATGAATCATTATATGCAGGAATGGCACATCAAAGACATATCTTACACACCAATTAAATCCGTACCATAAGAGTTATCGATTACACAAAGCCACTCGCCTTGCGCATTCTTCTTAAATACATAGGTCGCCCTTCTTTCCATCCCATACTCGGAGTCCTTTTTATCCGAATCAAGCAGTGTCTGAGAAAGGACGAGTACCGTGTCACCTGCTTCTAACAGGATCATTTCCCCTTGTTTCGGGACAATATGATGATTGAAATAGTTCGCAATCGTGATAAACGCTTTTTTGATTTCTTCTTTGCCTCGCGCGATCATGCCCGGCTTCACGACTAAAACGGCATCTTCCGAATAATAATTCATCAGTGTATCAAAATCTTCATTTTGGATTGCCAAATCACACGCAGAGATGATGTCTTTCAATTGCTGTTCCAAATGAATTCCCCCAATCATCATGATTGGATATATTATACATCGCTAGACCACTGAAACCTTGAAAACAAAATGAAAAGTATCCTTTTTTCCTATATAATCAAATAGATATATTTAACAAAGTACCCAAGTGAAGGGGTGAACATTATTGTCTGCGGAAGTAACGTTACATGACAATAGACATCATGATTTAAGTGCGGATTGCCAGCACTGTTTTGGCCTGTGCTGTGTCGCCTTGCCTTATGCGAAGTCGGCAGATTTTGCTTTTGATAAAGACGGGGGCACGCCTTGCCGCAACTTACAATCAAACTATCAATGTTCTATACATAAAGATCTCAGAGAAAAAGGATTTCGAGGCTGCTCTGCATATGAATGCTTTGGCGCCGGCCAAAAAGTATCCCAAATCACTTATGAGGGAAAGGATTGGCGAAACAGCCCCGAAACGGCCAACCAGATGTTTGACGTTTTTCCTATCATGCAGCAGCTGCACGAAATGCTCTGGTATTTACATGAAGCTCTTTCTATAGATATAGCCAAGCCGATTCATCCTGAACTGAGAACCAGTTTCGAAAAAATAGAAAGGCTCACCAGACTCAGCAAAGAACGCTTGCTGACACTGCAGGTGGACGAGCATCGAGCTGAGGTCAATGAATGGCTGTTAAAAACAAGTGAGCTGGTGCGTGCCCAAGCCCGCCATCCAAAACTCCCGAAAAAGGTCAGCCGGGGAAGTGTCCTGATCGGCGCGAAACTGAAAGGGCTTGATCTGCGAGGAGCAAATCTAAGAGGGGCGCTGCTCATAGCCGCCGATCTGAGAAATGCCGATTTGAGAATGACAGACTTTATCGGTGCAGATATGAGAGACGCTGATCTCAGCGGCGCCGACCTGACCGGGAGCATCTTTCTGACACAGGCACAGGTGAACGCCGCCAACGGCGATTCGAACACAAAGCTGCCGCTGTCTTTACGAATCCCTGCCCATTGGAAATAAAAAAGGACCCGCTAACGGTCCTTTTTTACTGATCAATTCAATCCTTTTTCGTTCCTTTTATCCGGCACTTTCGCACTTCTTGCCAAGTATCCCGACAGCCATAACGCAACCAGCAGCATGAAGGTGATCATACCGACAACGCCCAGCCAGTGAAAACCAGACCAGAATAGCCCTCCGACTGTTCCGCAAACACTTGAACCGGCGTAATAAAAGAACAAATACAGCGATGAAGCCTGTGCTTTGTTATGAAGGGCTCTCCTGCCCACCCAGCTGCTGGCAACTGAATGTCCGCCGAAAAAACCGAATGTAAAGAGGGCAATCCCCAGAATTTTCACTGCCAGCATACTGTTTATCGTGAATAAAGCACCTGCAATGACGATGAAAATATTCATCACCAGTATTTTTGGATAGCCATATCGATCAACCATTCTTCCAATGAAAGACGAGCTGAAAATGCCTACAATCATCACAATAAAGATCCAGCTGGCAAATGCTTTATTAAGCGAATACGGCGGGCCCAACAGTACATACACAATGTAATTAAACAATGCAACATTGCTTCCGAGCAGCAAAAAACCAATGAGAAACAAGCTGAATAGTTTACGGTCCCTCAAGTGGTCGATCAGAGACATTCCCAATTTCCCGAGCTTCAATTTTCTTGGCGTAAAATGCCTGGATGGCGGCAAATTCATAAAAAATATAACACTAGCAATCAAACTAATGACACCAATTGATCCCATCGCCATATGCCAATTCAAGTACTCGCTCAGGAGCCCGGAAACGATCCTTCCGAAAACGGCGCCGATTGCATTTCCGCTGATATACAGCCCCATCGCCGACCCAAGACTTCCGGGTTCAATTTCTTCCCCGAGATAAGCCATCGCAATCGACGGAAGGCCTGCGAGCGCAACGCCTTGAATGGTTCTCAATACGAGCAGCGTATGAAAGTTCGGACTAAAGGCCGATGCCAGACAGAGAACCGATGCGGCCAGCATGGAAATACCCATAATCGGCTTGCGCCCCCACACCTCGGATAATGAACCAAAGACAAGCATGCTCACAGCTAACAGCATTGTGGTAACAGATAAAGAAAGACTCGCCGCAGTAGGCGTCACATGAAATTCCCGCGTGAATTCCTCCATGAGCGGCTGTACGCAATATAGAATCGCAAATGTATTGAAACCCGCAGCGAAGAAAGCAAACGTAATTTTTCGAAAAACCGGTGTGCCTTTTCGAATGTATGTCATCGGGACTTTATCGGTCCCTCATCATGTTGTGGAGCACTGCCATTCATAAACAATCATCCTTTATTTCTCCGAATTCAAATATCCTCGAGTCTGTTTATA
>NZ_JAVAXX010000111.1:0-18940 GCF_042709275.1 Bacillus sp. LR_5
TCTAAAAATTATAAAAATTAATTGATTTTTTCGACCTTTATCCATATACTATAAAAAAGGCATTGGGGGGATTCTTTATGAAAGAGAAAAAATCGTACACTGAGCTCATGAAGTCCCGCAACACGCAAAAAACAAAAGAATTTGATGTCACAATGACGGATGTCTACATTCAAATGGTGCTCGATGAATCCTTGTATAAGCGTCGGCTGGCCATGCTGACGGACCAAATCAACAAAGCCTTGGACGAAAAAGATAAAGATGCGTTTCTTACGCTCTCTAAAGAATATGCAACGCTCAAGCAGAGCGAATAAGCCAATCCTCAAGGATTGGCTTTTTATTACCCATTCACAATTGTTCCGCCATTGACGTGAATCGTCTGTCCTGTGACATAGGTGGAATCGTCGCTGGCAAGGTATAAATAGCTTGGCGCCACTTCCACCGGCTGTCCCGGGCGTTCCATCGGCACGTCTGAACCAAACACTTCCACATCCTTTGCCGCAAAGCTGGCCGGGATAAGCGGTGTCCAAATGGGGCCCGGCGCTACTGCATTAACCCGGATGCCCTGCTGAACAAGCGACTGGGAAAGTGACCTTGTAAACGTAACGATCGCACCTTTTGTCGCTGAATAATCGATCAGCGTTTTATTGCCTTTATAGGCGGTAATTGATGCAGTATTAATGATAGAGCTTCCCTTTTTTAAATGAGGAAGCACCGCCTTTGTTAAGTAAAACATGGAGAAAATGTTCGTTTGGAAGGTTCTGACCAGCTGGTGGCTTGTGATTTTTTCAATACTGGGCTGGACATGCTGCTCAGCTGCATTGTTGACCAATATATCAATCGACGGAAACGCTTGGCTTGCCTGCATGACCACATCATTGCAAAACGCTTCATCTCCGATATCTCCTGCAATCAGCAGGCATTTTACCCCTTCCTTTTCTACATACTGCTTTGTCTCCTCGGCGTCCTGATGCTCATTCAAATACACAATGACCACATTAGCCCCTTCTTTTGCGAATAACACCGATACAGCGCGTCCGATCCCGCTGTCTCCTCCAGTAATGATAGCGGTTTTGCCCTCTAATTTTTTCGCTTTCTTCGGCTTATCAAAAACCGGACGGGGATCCATGAGATATTCAAAACCCGGCTGCTGGTTCTGGTGCTGAGGCGGCAATGTTTTCTTTTTTTGATTCGCCAATGAAATCACTCCTTTTCAACCCTATTATGTTATGAACAATCCCTGCCTCCTATGTATGAAAAGATAGAATATGGAAAAATTAAGAATAAATCTGATGGGAGGTATCATGGCTTGGCTAATCCATATTTTGCAAAGGAAGCACCTGAAACATACTGGAAAACATCAACTGACCTGCCTTCTTTTCCGGCGCTTCAAGAGGATACTGAATGTGACGTCACCATTATCGGAGGCGGGATTACGGGAATCACAACGGCGTACGAACTCACGAAGAGAGGCTTCCGTGTCGTCTTGATTGAAGCAAATCAGGTTCTCAACGGCACCACTGCCCATACAACCGCTAAAATAACCGCCCAGCATGACATGATATACGATGAATTTATCCGCAATTTCGGATTGAACCACGCGAGACTTTATTATGAAGCAAATCAAAACGCAATTGATTACATAAAAGGCATTGTGGATGAACATCAAATTGATTGCGAATGGATCGAACAAGACGCTTATCTTTACACAGCAAAAGAAAATGCTGTACAAAAAATCCGCACTGAGCATGAGGCATACACAAAGCTCGGAATTGAAAGAGACCTTATCAAGGATCTTCCGATTCCCTTAGGTTCTAAGCTGGCGCTTGTCATGAAAAATCAAGCCCAATTTCATCCGCTGCAATACTTAAAGGCGCTTCTGGATCAGATTGTTCAAAAAGGCGGACGGATTTATGAAGAGACCGTTGCGCTTGATATCAAAAAAGGAGAAAGGCCAGAAGTGGTAACAAAAAGCCGGCACGCCATTAAGAGCCGCTTTATCATATGCTGTTCCCACTTCCCTTTTTACGACGGAGGCGGATTATATGCTACGAGAATGTACTCTGACAGATCTTATGTCCTCGCCATCAAGCCGAAGATCGAATATCCCGAGGGCATGTATTTAAGTATCGATCAGCCGTCAGTGGCGCTCCGCTATACGGTTGTAAACGGTGAAAAGCTGATTCTCTTCAGCGGGGTAAGCCATAAAACAGGTCAGGGAAAAGACATGTCTACACATTATGAAACACTGAGACAGCTGGCCGAAAGCACCATCGGCATCGAAAGCATCCCATATTACTGGTCCACTCAGGATCTCGTGACAATTGACAAAATCCCATTTATCGGGCCTATGTCGGAAAATGAGGACAATATTCTAGTAGCGACCGGGTTCAAAAAATGGGGCATGACGTCATCAGGGGTTGCGGCCACTCTATTGTCAGACCTTGTAGAGAGAAAAGATAATCCATACGAAAGCATATTTACGCCGTCCCGTTTCCATCTGAATCCCGGACTGCAGAAAGTGATCTCATACAATGCCGATGTCGCCAAACATTTTATTAAAGGAAAGCTTGAAAAGCCCGACGTCCAATTTGAAGAGATTGCGCCGGGTGAAGGAAAAGCCGTCACCATTAACGGCAGACGTGCGGGAGCATTCAGAGATGAAACAGGCTGCCTCCATCTCGTCGATACGACGTGCACCCATTTGGGCTGTGAGGTCGAGTGGAACGACGGCGAGCATACGTGGGATTGTCCGTGCCACGGATCACGCTTTAAGCCAACCGGTGAAGTTGTGGAGGGACCGGCCATCAAACCATTAAAACAAATAGATCTCGATTAAACCGTTCATTTTAATGAACGGTTTTTTAAATATTTTTCATCTGCATCTTCATTCATGTTTCTCTTGGCCGATAAAAAAGAAAAAGGCTTAAAAAGCCAAAAAGTGAAAATTATATTTTTCCCAAGGGGGATCATGGTATTGTTATTTAAAAAAGATAGAAAACAAGAAACAGCTTATTTTTCTGAGTCAATCGGACAACAAAAAAACCGCATTCAGCTCACAAACAAACATGCAGATGTCAAAAAACAGCTCAAAATGGTCAGACTAGGAGATGCCGAGCTTTACGTTTTAGAGCAGCTTCAACCGTTAATTCAAGAAAACATCGTATATATCGTCGATGCGTTTTATAAAAACCTTGACCACGAAAGTTCATTGATGGATATCATTAATGATCACAGCTCAGTTGATCGCTTAAAACAAACGTTAAAACGGCATATTCAGGAAATGTTTGCAGGCGTTATCGATGACGAATTCATTGAAAAGCGAAACAGAATTGCCTCCATTCATTTAAGAATCGGCCTCCTGCCAAAATGGTACATGGGCGCGTTTCAAGAACTACTTTTGTCAATGATCAACATTTACGAAACATCCATTACAAATCACCAAGAACTGCTGAAAGCCATCAAAGCGACA
Source organism: Bacillus sp. LR_5 (assembly GCF_042709275.1). Taxonomy (NCBI): domain Bacteria; kingdom Bacillati; phylum Bacillota; class Bacilli; order Caryophanales; family Bacillaceae; genus Bacillus; species Bacillus sp. LR_5. The sequence goes on from NZ_JAVAXX010000111.1 coordinate 3,470, forward strand.
ACTAAAATTTTGAACTTAGAACAGCAGCTTGTCCTTGAAGCGTTTCAAAGCGAGTACAACCAAACCCGCGATGAACAAGAGGAAAAGAAAAACCTTCTTCATCAGAAAATTCAAGAAACCTCTGGGTCGATTGCAAATCTGTTTTCAGAAACGAGCAGATCTGTTCAAGAGCTTGTGGACAAATCTGAAGGCATTTCCGAAGCATCCAAAGCCGGCACAGTGACATCCAGCACTGTTGAAGAAAAATCGATCGGCGGGAAAAAAGAGCTTGAAATCCAGCAAAAACAGATGAATAAAATTGACACAAGCCTTGTCCAAATCGAAAAAGAAATGGTCAAGCTGGATGAAATCGCACAGCAAATTGAAAAAATCTTCGGCATCGTCACAGGCATTGCTGAACAAACAAACCTTCTCTCGCTCAATGCTTCGATTGAATCAGCCCGCGCCGGCGAACACGGCAAAGGCTTCGCCGTAGTGGCAAACGAAGTACGGAAGCTTTCTGAGGATACGAAAAAAACCGTCTCTACCGTGTCTGAGCTTGTGAACAATACGAATACACAAATCAACATCGTATCAAAGCATATCAAAGACGTGAATGGGCTAGTCAGCGAGAGCAAAGAAAAAATGACGCAAATTAACCGCTTATTCGATGAAATTGTCCACAGCATGAAAGTCAGCAAAGAGCAATCAGGCAAAATCGACGTCGATTTGCAGGCCTTTCTTGGAGGGCTTCAGGAAGTCAGCCGCGCTGTTTCTCATGTGGCCGCATCTGTTGATTCGCTTGTCATCCTGACAGAAGAATAAAAATCGAAAACCGGTCTGCCAAGCAGCCGGTTTTTTCACGTCTATTATGTTAACTAAAATAAAAAACAAGTTGACATAATAATGGTCTGCATTTATTGTATAACCATATTTTATTACTGTTTGGAGGATTTCACATGCTGAGATTAATAGACATGATGCATATTGCCATTTTCACTGCGTTGATGGCCGTGTTGGGTTTTATGCCCCCTCTCTTCTTATCCTTTACACCCGTTCCGATTACATTACAAACGCTTGGTGTCATGCTGGCAGGCAGCATCCTCAGGCCTAAGTCTGCTTTCTTAAGCCAGCTTGTTTTTTTGCTGCTCGTTGCCTTCGGAGCGCCGCTTTTGCCCGGCGGACGAGGCGGGTTTGGCGTTTTTTTCGGGCCGAGCGCGGGCTTTTTGATCGCTTATCCCTTCGCCTCATGGCTGATCAGTTTAGCTATTTCCAGACTGCGAAAGGTGACTGTATTGCGTCTCTTTTTCACTCATATTGTATTCGGCATCATCTTTATTTATCTGCTCGGTATACCAGTACAAGCTTTTATCATGCATATTGATTTGTCACAGGCCGCCTTCATGAGCCTTGCATATGTGCCTGGTGATTTGATAAAAGCAGCTGTATCTGCGTTTCTGGCCATTAAAATCACCCAAGCCTTGTCTCTTTCTGATACGATATTTACGAAAGGAGGCTGATTTTATGACAATTACTCATACCTATTCATCTATTGCCGAAAAATCGCCCGGGCGTGTGGCGATCCATACTGAATCGGAGCAAATCACGTACCAGGATTGGGCTCTTCTTGTCTCTCAAACCGCAAATTGGCTGCGGTCGCTGCCGAGCATGCCGAAGCGTGTGGCGATCCTGCTCCCGAACAGCCTGGCGTTTTTACAGCTGTTTGCCGGAGCTGCAGCGGCGGGATGCACGGCTGTTCCCATCGACACACGCTGGAGCGCGGCTGAATGCAAGGAGCGGCTGTCCATAAGCAATGCGGATCTTGTGGTTACTACAGCCTTTTTCAAACACAAACTAATAGATAGCGAGACACCAGTTGTGTTGCTGGATCACTGTATGACAGATATTTCTGAAGCATCCGCCGCTCCCTTGCCTACCATTAATCCCGAGCACCCTTTTTATATGGGATTTACGTCAGGCTCGACAGGAAAACCGAAGGCCTTCACGCGTTCTCACCGCTCTTGGATGGAGAGCTTTACCTGTACGGAAACAGATTTTTCGATTTCATCAGATGATAAGGTTCTGATTCCCGGAACGTTAATGTCCTCTCACTTCCTATATGGGGCTGTCAGCACCTTGTTTCTGGGAGGAACCGTTTGTTTGTTGAAAAAGTTTTCGCCTGTCCAAACGAAGGAATGGCTGAGCCGTGAATCCATCAGCGTTCTCTATACCGTACCGACAATGACAGACGCCCTCACCCGTGTTAAGGCCTTTCCCAACAGTTCCATCAAAATCATTTCATCGGGTGCAGACTGGCCGGAAGAATCTAAGAAGAAGCTCGCCGCTGCATGGCCTCATCTCAAGCTATACGATTTTTACGGCACATCAGAGCTTAGCTTTGTGACATATTCCACTCCGGAAGATAGCAAACGGAAGCCGCATTCAGCCGGCCGCCCGTTTCACAACGTCCAGATTGAAATCCGCAATGCTGCCGGGGAACGCTGTCAGCCGGGGGAAATCGGAAAAATATTTGTCAAAAGCCCAATGAGGTTTTCGGGCTATGTCAACGGCAGCGCACCACATGAATCCGGGTGGATGACAGTAGATGATATGGGCTGTGTCGATGAGGATGGCTTTCTATACATATCAGGAAGAGAAAACGGGATGATCGTATACGGAGGATTAAATATTTTCCCAGAAGAGGTTGAACGTGTGCTTCTCTCCTGTGCAGAGGTTGAAAACGCAGCTGTCGTTGGAATCCCGGACGAGTATTGGGGAGAAATCGCTGTAGCTGTCGTTCACGGAAACACTGATGCCAGAAAGCTGAAAGCCTGGTGCAAACAGAAACTGGCAGCCTACAAAATCCCGAAAAAATGGGTATTTACTGACTCCTTGCCAGAAACGAGCAGCGGAAAAATTGCCCGTTCCAGCGTGAGGAAATGGCTAGAAGAAGGTGCAGTGTAACTTGAATGCGGTTATTGTTGATGCAAAACGAACGATCTTTGGAAAACAAAATGGGCTGCTAAAGCCCTTTCTACCGGAGGATTTGGCGGCTCCCATCATAAGCTGTCTCAGCCGAAAGCTAGGGGATCAAATTGATGAAGTGATTCTCGGAAACGCGACCGGCAGAGGCGGCAACCTCGCTAGGCTGTCAGCTCTGCAAGCCGTACTGCCTTTATCGGTTCCCGGAATGACGATTGACAGACAGTGCGGCTCCGGTCTTGAAGCTGTGCGCTATGCCTGCAGTCTCATTCAAGCCGGAGTCGGCACGATGTATATCGCGGGCGGCTCAGAAAGCAGCAGCCAATCACCTTTTTCAGAACGGGCCCGCTTTTCTCCAAATGCGATCGGTGATCCCGACATGGGCATCGCAGCCGAATATACGGCAGCACGCTATTCCATCAGCAGAAGCATGCAGGATGAATACGCGCTTCTCAGCCATCAACGCAGCAGAAACGCGCATGATGGAGGATTTTACCGTGAAGAAATTGTTCCTCTCGGAGAATTGGAGGTGGATGAAGCATTTCTGAAAAAGCGGCCGATAGAAGCGATTATTTCCCGTGCAAAACCGGTTTTCGACACCAGCTCCGGAACGGTTACAGCAGCCAACAGCAGCGGCATATCAGACGGAGCGGCCGCTCTCCTTGTAATAGAGGAAAAAAAAGCGGCAGCCCTAGGGCTTAAGCCAGTGCTCCGGTTTATCGGCAGTGCTGTCAGCGGGATTCACCCGAACTATCCGCCCGCGGCGCCGGTTGATGCGATCCGGAAGCTTTTAACTGCACACGATGTAACACCTGATGATATCGATTTATATGAGATCAATGAAGCCTTTGCCGTCAAAATTTGTGTCTGCTCGCAAGAACTCGGCATTCCCTTTTCAAAAATCAATGTGCGCGGCGGCGCATTAGCTCTCGGCCATCCGTACGGCGCATCGGGTGCAGCTCTGGTAACCAGATTGTTTTATGAAACGCAAAGACGGACAGACTGTCAATATGCCGTTGCGGCCATCGGAAGCGGCGGCGGAAGCGGACTGGCTTTATTATTTGAAGTTCTTGCATAGGCTTTTTCATAGGATGCGTGCTTTTGATTTAGTATAATAGCGATATGACCAAAGTCAGGAAGGGGATTTTATGACAGCCGTTTGCTTAGTAAGACATGGAGAAACCGATTGGAACCTGCAGCAAAAATGCCAAGGCAAAACCGATATCCCGCTGAACGCGACAGGTGAACGCCAAGCAAGAGAAACCGGAGAATATGTAAAGGATTTCTCTTGGGATATTATTGTGACGAGCCCGCTGAAAAGAGCGAAAAGAACCGCGGAAATCATTAATGAATATCTGCATCTTCCGATTGTCGAGATGGATGATTTTAAGGAACGCGATTACGGAGATGCGGAGGGCATGCTGTTGGAAGAACGGACAAAGCGCTATCCGGATAAAAACTATCCGAATATGGAAACGCTGGAAGAACTCACTGACAGGCTGATGGGCGGTTTGGTAAAAGTGAATCAGGCGTATCCAAACAAAAAGGTGCTGATCGTCGCGCACGGCGCAGCGATTCACGCACTGCTGACGGAAATTTCCGGGGGTGACCCAGAGCTACAAAGCACGCGCCTCGTCAATGCCTGCCTCAGCAACATTAAATTCGCAGAAGAGAAATGGCGGATTAAAGACTATAATATTAACAGCCACTTATCCGGCTTTATCAAATAAGAAAAAGACAGGCGAACGCCTGTCTTTTCTTTTATTTCTTATCAGCCGGCATCTCTTTCTGAAGCTCATCCAAAATGGCATTCGCTCCGTCCACACTGCGGCGCAGAGACCACACCGCACGGTCCACGTGGTACACATGTCCGTTTTTCACTGCCTTCAGCTTCTTCCAAAGTACATTCTTTTCGATCGGGCGTTTGCCGTCCGCATCGATGTCATCTGTTTTTCCTGTCATCAGGATGATCACATCCGGATCTGTTTTCAGCAGCTGCTCAAGTGTCATTTTCATGTTCACTGAGTCGCCGCCATTGCTTGATTCGCTGTTTTCTGACGTGCTGATCGCATATCGATAACCGACCTGTGTTAAAAGTCTTGATGTAAAGAAATTTTCATCTCTTGCCATAATCGTATCATTTGTATTTCCGATCAAAAGGACGGACTGGCTGTTAGCGCTGATTTTCTGCTTTGTCTCGCTAAGCTTTTCTTCATGCGCTGTCAGTTTTTTCTCCATTTCCTTCTCCTTGCCGACTGCTTTTGCGATCGTAAGTGAAGCGTCAATTGTATCCTGATAATCAGCATTTAAATTATCAAGCGCAATGGTCGGCGCGATTTTTTTCAGCTGATCGTATACTTTCTTATGCCGGGTCGTGTCAGCAATAATTAAATCGGGTTTTAATGAAGCGATTTTTTCCATGCTTGGCTGTGAGCGAGTGCCGACAGATGTGTAGCCGTCAATTTTCTTCAGCACATCCTTGTTGATCAGCTGCTTCGCTTTATTGTCATCGGCAACCCCGACAGGCGTAATGCCGAGATCGAGCAGTGTGTCGATAAAACCAAGCTCAAGAACAACAACCCGCTTCGGATGCTTAGGCACATTTGTCTTCCCTAAATCATGTGTTACCGCCACTTTATGTTCTTTGCTGTTTTGATTGCCGCTTGAAGACGAGCAGGCAGCCGTTAGAACAGAAAGAAGTAAAACTGTAAGAATAATCAGTATTTTTTTCATACGTTCCAGTCTCTCCTGTATGTAGTTTCTAAGATTAAGATGTCCAAAAGATAGTATAACACGGAATGAGAATCATTATCACTAATTATTTTTAAAATAAGAAGAGAAAGTTCAGCTTACAGGTACATCTTGTTTCTCTCTGTAACGAAGTAGGACTATAAAGGGAAGAAAGGGTATGGATCAAAATCAAATTAGGTTTCTGGAGGAACGGTTAAAAACGGACATCCTTTCAAGTGACAGGACACAGCGGTACAGCAGCTTAACATTATGTACACAAAAAAGCTTGCAGAAAAACATAGCTTTCTCTGCAAGCTGATCCTGTTAAAGCTTCACAATGACCCTACCTTGAATGCGATTTTGCAAAATATCTTTTAACGCAGCCGTTGCTTCTGCCAATGGCACTTCCCTGTCCACGATGGTCAGCAGCTGATCAGGCTTGAGATCAGAAGACATGCGCTCCCAAACAGCGGCTCTGACATCCATCGGACAGTACACTGAATCGATTCCGAGCAGGCTGACCCCGCGAAGAATAAATGGATAAACCGTTGCAGGAACTTCTCCCCCGCCCGTTAAGCCGCTCACCGCGACAGCTCCGCCATATTGGATTTTGCTTAAAAGCGAGGCAAGCTGTTTTCCGCCGACAGGATCAACCGCTCCCTGCCATTGCTGCTTGGACAGCGCCTTAAGCGATCCGTCATAGACATCTTCCCTGCTGATCACTTCGCTTGCACCGAGCTGCTTCAAATAATCGGCCGCATCCCGGTTTCCTGTGCTTGCCACCACATCATAGCCCCGCTTGTTCAACATCGATACCGCGATTCCGCCGACACCGCCGGTTGCTCCTGTGACTAGCACGCTCCCTTTTTCCGGAGACAGACCGTTCTGTTCAAGCCGATGCACCGATAACGCCGCAGTAAATCCTGCTGTTCCGTACACCATCGCTTCTTTTAGTGTAAGATTCGATGGCAGAGGCACCAGCCAGTCACCAGGCACTGAAGCATATTCACTTAATCCGCCATCGCGGGAGACACCGAGCTCATAGCTTGTCGCAATCACCTCATCCCCCTCGGCAAAGCGCGGATCATTGGAAGAGACAACCGTACCCGCAGCGTCAATGCCCAAAATAAGCGGATACTCTCTGACGATATTGCCGCCTGCTTTTCCGGCCAGGCCATCTTTATAATTGATGCCGGAATAAGCAATTTTAATCAGAACACCGTCTTTCGGCAAATCCTCTGTTGACATGGTTTTCACATGAACTGAAACATCATCGGCATGTTTTTCTGCCAGCAATGCTTGAAATAACGTTGACATTCGGCACACTCCTTTTCGTTTATATCGTAACCGAAGAACGTTCAAAAAACCAAATCATCAAGCTTCAATTTTACTTCGCTGGCACATTGAGACGATAATGGACAAATGCAGTTTCTTCTTCATAGCCGTTTTGCTCATATAAGCTTCTTGCCGTCCGGTTGTGGTGTTCCGTCTGGAGCAATAAAGATTTTGCCCCGTTTTCCGCAGCAAAATCTTTTGCGGCAGATAGCAATTGCCCGCCGGCTCCCTTTGTCCGCGCATGAGGAGCGACGAATAAGTCATTTAATATGTAAATTCTTTTCATAGCCACAGAAGAAAACGTTGGATAGAGCTGGGTAAAACCTATGAATTCTCCATTTTCTTCTGCTGTCAAAATAATGGACTCGTCATTTTCCAGACGCGCTCTCAAAAAAGCCTCTGCCCCTTTCAGATCGGACGCCTGCTTATAAAATTCCCGATACTGGTTAAACAGCGACGCGATGGCTGCGGCATCTGATGTCTTTGCTTGGCGAATGTTCATCTCATTTCTTCCTCCCTCTTTAGAATCGTTCTATTTTAACTTTAATAGAATTTTCTGTAAAGTTTATTTTTTAGAATACTTTTATCAGCATGCATAGAAAAAATATCACGATAATATCCATTGATCTCACGGAAACACATGCAGGTCATTTGAAGGATTTTTTTCGACAGGAATTTGCCGGGACTCAGGAGCATTTAACCTGAAAAAGAATGACATTTCAGCATAATGAACATTTACTCATGTCTATTTTCGTTCTTTTCTGTATAAAATTAGTTATTTCGAGTCTCTACAGAAATAGCGAGAGATGATATACCTAAATAGAGATAAAATCATCGCGAAAAAATGGGTCTACTAAAATATTATTCCATCTATTACAATAAATTTACAGAATAGTCTTTTAAGTAAGTCTACTCTGAATTCTTTTAAAGGAGAGGGTAAAGAGTGAGAAACAAAAAATTGTGGATCAGCTTGTTGTTTGCGTTAACGTTAATCTTTACGATGGCGTTCAGCAACATGTCTGCGCAGGCTGCCGGAAAAAGCAGTACAGAAAAGAAGTACATTGTCGGATTTAAACAGACAATGAGTGCAATGAGTTCCGCTAAGAAAAAAGATGTTATTTCTGAGAAAGGCGGAAAAATTCAAAAGCAGTTTAAGTATGTTAACGCAGCCACAGCAACATTGAATGAAAAAGCTGTAAAAGAATTAAAACAAGATCCGAGCGTTGCATATGTGGAAGAAGATCATATTGCACATGAATATGCGCAATCTGTTCCTTACGGCATTTCTCAAATTAAAGCGCCGGCTCTTCACTCTCAAGGCTACACAGGCTCTAACGTAAAAGTAGCTGTTATCGACAGCGGAATTGACTCTTCTCATCCTGACTTAAATGTCAGAGGCGGAGCAAGCTTCGTACCTTCTGAAACAAACCCATACCAGGACGGCAGTTCTCACGGCACGCATGTAGCCGGTACGATTGCCGCTCTTAATAACTCAATCGGTGTTCTGGGCGTAGCACCAAACGCATCGTTATATGCAGTAAAAGTTCTTGATTCAACAGGAAGCGGCCAATACAGCTGGATTATTAACGGCATTGAGTGGGCCATTTCCAACAATATGGACGTTATCAACATGAGCCTTGGCGGACCTTCTGGTTCTACAGCGCTGAAAACAGTAGTTGATAAAGCCGTTTCCAACGGTATCGTCGTTGCTGCTGCGGCAGGAAACGAAGGTTCGTCCGGAAGCACAAGCACAGTCGGCTACCCTGCAAAATATCCTTCTACCATTGCGGTAGGTGCGGTAAACAGCAGCAACCAAAGGGCTTCATTCTCAAGCGCAGGTCCCGAGCTTGATGTGATGGCTCCTGGCGTATCCATTCAAAGCACACTTCCTGGAGGCACATACGGCGCTTACAACGGAACGTCTATGGCGACTCCGCACGTTGCTGGAGCAGCAGCGTTAATTCTTTCTAAGCACCCGACTTGGACAAACGCGCAAGTCCGTGATCGTTTAGAAAGCACTGCAACATACCTTGGTAGCTCTTTCTACTATGGAAAAGGGTTAATCAACGTACAAGCAGCTGCACAATAATAAAAAAAGAAGCAGGTTCTCCATACCTGCTTCTTTTTATTTGTCAGCATCCTGATGTTCCGATGCATTCTCTTCTTTTTCCGCGTGTTGAATCCGCTCCATGATCGAAGGGTGGCTGCCTCTGAAAATCTTTACAAGCACGGGAGGATCAACCTGGCTCAGTCCCGTCACAGCCAAATCCTGAAACGTCTTGACAGCAGCTTCTCTATTCTCCGTCAGCTCGATCCCATACTGGTCAGCCTGATTCTCCTGATAACGCGAAACCGCATTAGAAAAAGGCGTGACCGCAAAGCTCAAAACGGACACCAAAAGCAACAACAGCGGCAGTGCTGCAAGGTCATGCCGTCCCTCCAAATGAAACATGCTGCGGGTAAAGCGGACCGTCCGCTTGTAAAGCTTACCAATGACATAAAATCCGGCGAGCGACACGAGCAAATAGCCGGCCAGTCCGATATAGACGTGCTTCATGACATAATGGCCCATTTCGTGGCCCATAATAAAGAGAATTTCAGAATCGTCAAGCTTGTTCAGCGTCGTATCCCACAATACAATCCGTTTGTTCGCCCCGATTCCTGTGACATAGGCATTAAGCGCATTTGTTTTTTCAGACATGTTTACTTCATATACATGATCAGCCGGAATATCGGCTTCTTCTGCCAGCTCTAAAATTTTGCTTTCAAGCTCTTTGTTTTTCAGCGGATAAAAATCATTGTATAAAGGATCGATAATGACCGGCTGAATAAAAAACAGAAACAGCGAAAACGGCACAGTTAATAGCCAAGCGTATAACCACCATTTTTTTTCATGCCTTTTGATCAGCCAATAAAACACGAGAACGCAAAGCGTAAAGATCGGAAAGCTGATCCAAAAGTCTATGACCTGATCCTTAGCCCAGCTGGCCGCTGTCTGTGTGGAAATGTTGTATTCAAGCGATACTTGATAGCCTATCCAACCTAAAGGCAGCGTCACTAACGTTGTGATCAGCGAAAGCACAAACACAAAACCAATAATCTGCAAAAACCGAAAGGGCACGGCTGCTTCCATCCATTTCTTGATCTTCTTTGAAACGCCGCTGACCAGCAATACAAAGAACAAAAACCAATCAAGAGGAAGCCCGATAAAAAATAAAAAATTCTTTACATTCGAATACTGCTCAGCCACTGCCAATTCAGACGGCTTCATGAAAGAAGCCGGGTCAGCCTGCGTCCCTTTCACAGCCTCCGGTACTGCGGAATCACCGGACAGGAAAAAATACCAATAAAAAAACAGCACATACAGCACGTAAGCAAGCCCTGCTGCCGCAATCCACTTGCGCATAACGCCTCACTCCTCACATCAACCCGTTACTTCTATTGTAATCATAAATTCAAATTCTTAGAACCAAGCTGTGTATCCGTACTTTTCCGTCCTTTTAGGCATGGAAAGCCCGATCGCTGGGAAAACTAACAATGTTTGGAGTGATGCAAATGAAAAAAATAGTGGCAGCCATCGTGGTTATCGGTCTTGTGTTTCTAGCATTTTTCTATCTTTACAGCCGGTCAGGCGATGTGTATCAATCGGTAGACGCGGATTTGATCACGCTGTCTTCAAGCGGCCAGGAAGAAATCGAGATTGAAAAAAGGCAGCACGTCAAAGATATGCTGGACATCATGAATCAGGGAAAACAGCTGAAGACAGAAAAAACATCAGCCCCTGATTACGAAGGGACAATCAAGTTTCATAAAGACCGGTACGACTCATTCAGACTATGGATTGACGGCAGCCAGCAAGCCGTTTATTTGAAGGACGGGACATACTACAAATTAAGTAAAAGCGATACAAAGGCGCTGCTAAACATTATTAAAAAAGAAGCAAAGGATTGAAAATGAAAAAGCGAAGCTTACCGCTTCGCTTTTTTCGTATTATTGAGGCAAAATATCTCTCAGCGCCCGTCTGAGCATTTTCCCCGTCGCATTTTTCGGAATGTCGTCCAGAAACGTAATAGCGGCAGGCCGTTTGTATTTGGCGAGATGTTTTTCACAGTGCTGCATGATGTCCGCTTCTGTTACGCCAGATCGTTTCGGTACAATATATCCCTTTACCGCTTCACCGCTTTGGGCGTCCGGCACACCGATGACAACCGCCTCCTTGACATCCGGGTGGCTGTACAGCACTTCCTCCACCTCGCGCGGATACACGTTGTATCCTCCAACAATGATCATGTCTTTTTTCCGGTCAACAATGTAAAAATAGCCGTCCTCATCTCTTCTTGCCAAATCGCCCGTATAAAGCCACCCGTCTTTTAACGCATGTTTTGTTTCCATTGGCATTTTATAATAGCCCTTCATTACATTGGGGCCTTTCACGATCAATTCGCCGACCTGGTGATCGGGCAACTCGCGTCCGAGCGGATCTACGACCTTGTTCTCGACATGCAATATACTTGTCCCGATAGAGCCCGGCTTTCTGCCCCTGTCAAACGGGTTAAAACACGTCACGGGTGATGCTTCCGAAAGCCCGTAGCCTTCCAAAATGGTCACGCCGAATTTTTCTTCAAACGCGGTCAGCAGCGCGACTGGCATCGCCGCACCTCCTGAAATGCACAGCCGAATGGAAGAAAAGTCATCTTTCTTTCCGTTTTCATGCTGAAACAAGTAATTATACATCGTAGGCACACCGGCAAAAATAGTCGCTTGCCGCTGCTTAACAAGCTGAAAAACAGATGCCGGACTGAATTGAGGCTCAATTAAGACAGTTGCGCCGCTCATCAGCGGGGCATTCATACAGACGGTTAAACAAAACACGTGGAACATAGGAAGAGCGCAGACCACATTGTCCTTCTCATCCATTCCCAAATAGCCGGCGACATCGTTGGCATTGCTGTACAAATTTTGATGGGTCAACATTGCGCCTTTTGGTTTTCCGGTCGTTCCTGACGTATACAAAATGACCGCGGTATCATCAGGGGCAATCTCCGGGCTTTGTGTAGCGGCGGATGTTGGACGCAATATTTTTGCAAACGTTGTCATTTTCATCCTGACCTCTGGGTCTGAAGCTTCTGGCTCGGCATCTCCCGTCTGGCATAAAATGACGAGCTCAACCTTTGGCAGCGATTCATGCATGCTCTCATAAAGCGGCAAAAGCTGATCAACGCCCACGATCGCCTTTACATCGCCATTTGTCAGCATATAACCGATTTCTGTGGGCGTGTACAACGGGTTGATGGGCACCACCACAATCCCAGCCTTTAACGCACCAAAAAACGCGATGATAAAATCAGGCGAATTGCCAAGCAGCAAAGCTAGATGGTCCCCTTTCTCCATACCGGCTTCCTGAAGGCCGTCCGCAAATCGCTGAATGTGTTCATTCAACTCCTGATACGTCATCATGTGATCCTTAAACCTGCATGCGATGCTGTCGGGCTTCTCAGATGCTGTTTCTTCCAATTTGGAAACAAGATTCATTCTCCCACCCCTTAAAGTGAATGAATAGTCATTCATTATTGAAGCCAAGCTTTCTCCTCCATTATAGAGAAACAGAAAAAAACACTCAAGAGCAAAAAGCCCTGAGTGTCAGTACTGTTATAGTTTCTTTAATGCTTCAGCAATCGGTGTATCTCCTTCTGTCAGATCAAAGGCCTGATTTTCCGTATTGGTTTCATCTAAAGAAGCAATGACCGTTTTCGCCACGTCATCACGGGAAATGAATCCCCGTTCCAGATCGGCGGCGACTGAAACAGTTCCCGTTCCAGACTCATTGCGAAGGCCTCCCGGACGGATAATCGTATAAGTTAAACCGCTTGCTTCCAGAATTTTATCAGCATAATGCTTGGCCACATAATAAGGTTTAAGTGATTCATTCCAATTTTCACGGTTGTGGGCTTGCAGGGCGCTAACCATGACAAACCGCTTGATGCCCGCGATATCCGCAGCTTCCATCGCTTTTGCCGCTCCGTCTAGATCCACCAGCAGCGTTTTATCATAGCCTGTGCTGCCGCCTGAACCCGCTGTGAAAATGATCGCGTCGCAGCCTTTCGCCGCTGCGGCGATTTCTTCCGGGCTGCCTTCCAGATTCGCAAGCACAGCTTCTGCACCGGCAGCTTCGAGAGACGCTTTCTGTTCTTCTTTTCTGACCATCGCTCTGACAGAATGATCAGGATTGTCTCGGAATAAAGAAACGAGTCTTTGTCCGATTTGTCCGTTCGCTCCGATTAAAAACACTTTCATGTGAATCCCTCCTGCCTCCATTATTTCAAAAACATAACCGCTCTTTCAAACAATGTGTTTTGCCTTAATAAATCAGATCAAGGAAATCCTCTTTCGTAATGTTCCCAAAGTAATGCTTAAGATTCACACCTTCCAGCGCATCAGCGATGACACTGCGTTCATATTGTTTTCCAACCAGCAGGTTTTCAATTTCAGATACATCACCGACACCGAAGAAATCTCCGAAGATTTTGCAGTCCTCAATTTTGCCTTTCTTGACTTCCAGACGCAAATCGATCGATCCAATCGGATAACGTTTCGAATGATTGAGGTTAAATTTCGGTGAACGGCCATAGTTCCAATCCCAATTCTGGTAGCGCTCTTTCGAAATTTGATGAATGACCTCCCAATCTTTTTCCGTCAGCTTATACTCCGGTACGGTTTGAATGTCATTTGTGTTGAAAATATGGCGAAGCAAATGGCTGCGGAATTCTTCCGTAGTCATTTTATCATCGAGAAACTCACTGATGTTTGCCACTCGGCTTCTGATCGATTTGATGCCTTTTGATTCAATTTTATCCTTTTTCACCTTTAACGCTGACACAACATGATCAATGGCTGAATCAAACATGAGAGTGCCGTGGCTGAAAATGCGTCCTTTTGTTGCAAACTGGGCGTTTCCGGATATTTTCCGGCCATCCACTACAATGTCGTTCCGGCCGCTCAATTCTGCTTCTACCCCGAGCTGGCGTAAAGCCTGGATCACCGGCTCAGTGAATTTTTTGAAGTTATGAAAGCTGTCCCCGTCATCCTTTGTAATAAAGCTGAAGTTCAAGTTCCCCAGATCATGATACACAGCTCCTCCGCCTGATAAACGTCGGACGACGATAATCCCGTTTTCTTCTACATATTTTGTATTGATTTCTTCTATTGTATTTTGGTTTTTCCCAATGATAATAGACGGCTGATTTACATAAAAGAGCAAATACGGCTGTTTAGGGTCTAAATGCTTTACACAGTACTCCTCGATAGCAAGATTGATCCGCGGATCATTGATATTTTGATTGTCGATAAATAACATGGTGCTCCTCCTTTATCCTTCCCACACAAAACCTGATTTCGCAATATTCACTTCGCCGCTAAAAACGGTTTTCGCTTCTTTGCGAAGATTGTCATGCACGCCGAAATGCGGCAAATGCGTCAGCAGCAGCTCTCCCGCTCCCGCTTCTTTTGCAATTCGCCCGGCTTCCAGGCTGTTCATATGACCTGCGCTTGTCCCGTCTTGATCGGCATAAAAATTGCATTCTGAGATCAATAAATCGGCATTTTCCGAAAATGGAATAAATGATTCCTGATAGCTGGAATCAGCAGTATATACGACAGTATGGCTGCCGTCAGTAATCCGCATGGCATAGCACGTCACCGGGTGAATCGTTTTTAAAAAGGTGATCGTAAACGGACCGGCAGTCAGCGGCTGATCCGGCTGAAAGGCAATCCCTTTCGTATGTGTTTTATATGTAAGCTTTTGAAACTGTTCTATATCAGCATCATGTCCGTAAATCGGAAGCGTATGCTCTCCTTTGCCGAGAAACGAACCGACTTGTTTAGCAAATTGCAGCGGCCCGATGTCAGCGATATGGTCATGGTGATAATGAGACAGAATCACCGCATCCAGCTTTTCCGCCGGCACATATCCGAACAGCTTAGATAATACTGCACTGCCGCAATCGACAAGCAAAGAGTAATCACCTGACTGAAATAAATAGCCCGACGTCGCTTCATTTGCGGCCGGAAAACCGCCATAGCATCCGATAACTGTAACTTTCATAATGTCCTCCTATCTTTTCAAGAAAATTGATCCTCCTTCAATATACCCATTTTTCTTAAAAAAAGCATGTTTTAAACATTGTATCAAAACAGTTATTGATTTTTATAATCTGTTATATTACAATGAAGTCACTACAAAGGGGAAAGAGGGATTGGTTATGCTGGGGAAAATCACAGATTTTTTTAGAAACCTGCCTTCGAAAAAGTGCGCGGAATGCGGAAAAAAGATTGAAGAGCAGCATGAGTGTTATGGAAATGTCTGCAATGACTGCATAAAAGTTAACGATTTGTAAAGAGCGAAAATCCCGCGCAGCACGCGCGGGATTTTCTTTATTTTTCAACACT
>NZ_JAVAXX010000112.1:0-18825 GCF_042709275.1 Bacillus sp. LR_5
CGTAGGCTCGGAGATGGGTATAAATGACAGGATATCATGTTTGTTTTGTGTTTACAATACGATTTTTTCTTAAAATAAAACAATTCCTCTTGAGAGGGAAGACGCCTCATATTTTATAGCATATTCATACTAGTTTAATGGGGGCGGAGTTCATTTTTTGTCGATAGAACCATTCATCCCGTGAAAAAATTGTTTTATCCTGCTTTTTTATCCTGTTAATTGTTTTTTATTGGATGTAAATCGCTAAAAGCTTATATTTATGTCAAATCAAACAAAGGTGGTTTTAAACGTGAATATAAAACAACCTAACATTATAAGAAATGTAAAACTAACTGAGTCAGATGATGAAGGAGTTTTACTAGATATTGAAAACGGGACCTATTACGGACTTGATGAAGTAGGATTAGATATATGGAAATTGATTGAGCAGAAGAAAGGATTTGATGACATATTGAAAATCATCAGTGAAACGTATAATACTTCACATTACGAGATGATTAGGGATATAGAGATTTTTTTGAAAGAATTAAAAAATAAAGGATTAATTTCGTGGTCATGAGATTAATGAAGATATTCTATTACGTTAAAGCCTTTTTAATAGTTAGACAGATTGACAAGAGCTTAAAAAAAGAAGGGTTCAAACAGGTTTATCACACTTATTTGTCTCCTCCTGCCCCTTTGGATCCTTTAAGGGACATCACAGAAAAAGAATTAAAGTTTATAGAAATGGTACTAGGAGTGGTTGAGAAAGTTTGTTTTCTTTTTTTTGGGAAGGCGAGATGTCTTCATCGGTCAGTTGCGAGTTATCATATTTTTCATAAAAAGGGTATACCAATTGACTTGGTGATCGGCGTAAAAAAGAAACCTTTTACATCACATGCTTGGCTTGAATTTAATGGACAAGTCATTAATGATTCAGAAGATTTCGTTAATGATTTGATACATCAATTTCATACGAAAGAATATAGAAAAATGTGAGGCGGTAGACGATGAGTGGTATTTGCGGTTTATATCATTTGGATAAAAGCCCTGCTGACATAGATTGTTTGAATGAAATGATACGTTCCATTTCATTAATAGGAAATGATCACCAAAATGCATGGGTTGATAAAAATGTGGCACTAGGTAAAACGAGTTTATTTGTTAATCCGGAATCAGTGTATGAAAAAAAGATTATAAAGTCAAAATTTAAAAATTATTATATTACTGCAGATTGCCGCATAGATAATCGAAAGGAACTCTACCGAGATCTACATATAAAAAAAGAGTTTCACCGCACATCGGATACAGAATTAATATTAGGGGCATACGAGAAATGGAAAGAGGATGCTGTAACAAAACTGGAAGGCGATTTTGCCTTTTGTATTTGGGATGCAGAAGAAAAACAGTTATTCTGCGCGAGGGATCCTTTAGGGATTCGGCCATTTTTTTATAAGGTGACAGCCAGTTCATTTCTCTTTTCCTCCATGATTCGGGCTATTCACAAGACCTATCAAGTCAGTGATTGGAATAAAGATTATTTAGCAGACTTCTTATATAGAAAAGGGATACAGTCGGAAGAAGACACACCGTATCTTGGCGTTAAGAGATTGCCAAAGGGGAGTTTCCTTACTCTTAAGAATGGAACACTTCGTATTACGCCTTATTGGAAGCTAGACCCTAAAAAGAAAACAATATATAAAAACCCTCATCATTACATTGAACAATTTCAAGACATTTTTTTTCACTCAGTAAAAGCCCGAATGCGATCAATGACAAATACAGGTGTCTTCATGAGCGGAGGCTTGGACTCAACTTCTATTTATGCAGCAGCTAAACAATATGATGTCGAGCATGTTTATCCGATATCTTGTGTTTTTGATAAATATAAGGATTCTGATGAAAGGTTTTATATCAGCTATGTTCTCGACAAATACAAAGAGAAAAACTATAAATTTGTAAAAAGTGATGATCTTTGGATTCTGAAGAATTTTCCTCATTATTCTATTTCAACTGATGAGCCCAGTAAAAATCAACTTTCATATGGAATGCTGGCCGAAACATACCGCATGGTCTTACAAAGCAATACTAAAGTTGTCTTAAACGGCTATGCCGGGGATCAGGTTTTTGGTTTTAGCCCTTATTATATTTCTAAATTCATTCGAAATTTTCAATTTTTGAAGCTTTGTAAAGAAACTTCTAAATTAGCGGCCTCATATAATTATACCTTTTCCGGCGCGCTAAAGGAATTTGGGTTCTCCGCACTTAAAGGGAAACATGAGGATCAAACTGTCCTTCTAGATAAGTATTATGATGAAGCAAAAGAAAGACATGAAATGGAAAATCGAATAAAAGATCCTGGGTTAAAAATGATGTACCAGTATATTGAAAGGTCTCAAGGCTTTGGTTTTGCTCAATTTTTTTCCGAATCATTAGGAATTGAAACCAGATATCCATTTTTAAATGTGAAGCTTATCGAATTTATCTTCAGTATTCCATTAGACCAGAAGATTAAAGATGCTCAAACAAAAGTCCTTCTGAGGCAATCAATGAAGGGATATCTTCCTGATGAAGTGCGGAACAGGCAGGGCAAGACGTCTAATGATGCCCTAATATTTGCAGGATTAAAAAATGAATGGCCTAGGTTGTTTCCTCAATTGAAACATTTAGTTTTAGAAGAGCTGGGTATCATAAAAGGCAGTAAATTCCGGGATAAAATTGTCGAATACAGGCACGGTGTTTTGAGTAAAGGGATGGATTATTTTGCTGCATTAGCTCTTGAATTGTGGCTGCAAAAGCATACGTATCAAAAGGAGGAACATAATGAGCCTTTTCCTGTATAGTATCCCTTTATTAGTTTTGGTAATTGGAGTGATAGTTACAGCCAAAAAAATACTTCATACGAAATGGATTTTAAGCCATTTGGTCACTGATACTAAAAAGCTGGATATACTTTTGAAAAATGAGCGTCATATGTTTATATTATTTTTTGATGAGATGACTTGTCGAAATGTCATTAGGAATATGAACATGCTACATAGTGCTTTAAAAGATACTAAAGTTCCTTTTGCCATTATTAATACGCTTGAGGAATACGACTATGAGACAGAAAGCTCTCCGGTGTTTCCGTATGTAGATCACTTTGAAATACAGTTTACCCCCACGCTGATATTCGTTAAAAATGGAACAAAACAATCTGTTCACTGTCAAGGGCCAGACCAGTTACAGTTAGAAAAAGTAAATAAGTTTTTGTCAGAAACCATTTCAAAAATGAACAGTCACGCTGTATAAGAATCTGGGAGGACTCATGATGTTACTGAATGAGATACTTATGAATGTTTTATATATAGGGGCAGGTTTTGTTTTTATCAAAAGCAGCATTGGAAAATTAAAAAATCCATATGCTTTTGGAAGGGTTATTGAAAGTTACCATCTGTTTTTCAAAGGAACGTTTACTCTTTTTCTGGCTGCTTTAATAGGTCCGGTTGAACTAGTGGTAGGAATGATGATTATTGCAGAACCATTTCGAGTAGTGGGATTACTCATTGGCATATTGCTGCAACTGATGTTTTTATTGCTGATGTCCTTAAAGCTTAATCAAACTCTGCCGTTCGGCTGTGGCTGTTTTGGATTGCATGCACCCGAAAAGATTTCAGCGAAAAAAGTAATGTTTAACCTGGGATATACAGTATTGTTAGCGGCTCTTATCTCTTTGAATGTTAATGAAGTGATAAGGGAGATGTTACAGTGATGACTACACAAATGAATGGCTCTTTCACTTGGAAACGAGTTTTTTCTCTAGCAGGAAAAAAGTGGGGGCTTCTCTCCTTTATCATTTTTACTATACTTGTCCAGTCTATACTAAGCCCAATTACGCCGATTATTGTTGCTGAAATCATTGATAAAGGCTTTTCAGGGACAAGCAAGTTTGGGTTAGAAAAGTTAATCATGATTCTTCTGGCAATTGGGATATGCCAAATTGTAATGCATATTGTTCAAGATATCCTCATCACAATTTTCACAAATCAGATTATTTTCAATGTAAGAGAGGGACTTTTCCGTAAACTTTATCAGCAATCTATACGATTTTTCACTGATACGAAAATAGGTGAAATCACCTCACGTTTAACGAACGAGGCTGAAAGTATAGCCAATACAGTCTTTAAACCTATTGTTTATACTTCACAAACAGCATTATCATTGGTGGTCACTTTCATTGCAATGGTAGCGATTAGCTGGAAGCTTTCGATAGTTATATTGCTTTTGATCCCTTTGTTTTTTCTTCCTATGCCTTTAATTGGGAGATTTGCTTATAAATATAGCAAAAAACTTATTACTAACATTTCCTTCATGAATTCTTTTCTTACAGAAAATATCAGCATTAATGGCGTAATTCTAAATAAGATATTTGGAAGACGCCGGCAAACTTTTGAAACATTTAAGAATGTAGTACTAGAAATCAATAAGCTAACACTAAAACAAAAATTATTAGGCTCTATTTTTGATAATCTGCTCGCTTTAGCAGCTATTATTGCTCCTTTGTTTGTCTACTGGTTTGGAAGACCTGGTGGTCCTTTTGAAATTAGCGCCGGTATGGCAGTTGCATTATCAGGGTACATTGCTTCTCTATTTAATCCCATTCAGGAAGTGGGACGTATCGGCATCATGCTTCAAAGCGCAAAAATTACGTTCGAACGATTTTTTGAATATCTTGATATGAAGCCAGAACTAGAGGAACCAAAAGATCCAATTATTATTCACGATATAAAAGGGAATATCGAATTGCGCGATGTCACGTTTAGTTACAAAAAAGAAGAACAAACACTTAAAAATTTATCGATCCGTATACCGGCAGGTTCGAAAGTTTCAATAGTAGGATTTAGCGGTTCTGGAAAAACAACAATTGCCTATTTATTGACGAGATTATATAAACCGGATAAAGGTGGGGTTTATATAGATGGTCATGATCTAGAGAGAATAAGTTCTGATTATATATCAAAGTATATAGGAATGATTTCTCAAGAAGTGTATTTGCTGCATACTTCTATTAAAGAAAATATCATGTTAGGAAATCCAAATGCTTCAATTGAAGAGGTCCATGAAGCGGCGAAACAAGCGTATATACATGAGAAAATTATAGGTTTACCCGATGGTTATGACACGATAGTCGGAGAACGGGGATATAAGCTTTCAGGTGGAGAAAAACAGCGAATTGCGATTGCCAGAGCCATCTTGCAAAACCCTAGTATTCTTATTCTTGATGAAGCCACATCTTCACTTGATTCAAAGTCCCAGTATATTGTGCAAAATGCCTTGAATGAGTTAACAAAAGGCAGAACAGTTATAACGATTGCTCATCGAATGTCTGTCACCCAATCCAGTGATAGGATCTATGTATTAGATAAAGGAGAAATTGTACAAGCCGGAACCCACGAACGGCTCCTGGAGGAAGAAGGGCTCTACCGGGAACTATACCATACGCAAAATAATACTGAACTGGCTGAAGTAAACTAAATAATAAGGAGATAAAAATGCGTAAACTACTCATATCTGTATGTCTTTTATTTTTAGTAGGCAGTCTTATTTCCGGGTTTATGTTTTATCAAAAGAAACAAGAAACGATTAAAGCAACAGATAGCTTAATAGAAGATGATCAAAAATCCGGGACAGAGGTTGATCAGCTGATGAACCAATTACAAAATGAACAGAATCAAGACGCATACTTATTATCCTCAGTAGGGCTACTCATATTGAGCGGTATTACAGGAGGGGTTTTATGGATATCGAGAAGGAGGAATGAGCCAAATTGAAACGATTCATCATTCCTTTCAGTATTTTATTTATAGCAGGTATCTTTATCAATCAGTTGTTTTTCACTGGAAATGTCACTTCCAATAGTCAGGAAATTAATGCAAATGATTTTGAAGTGAATACAGGATCATCAGAAGGCGACTCAAAAGCTAAGATAAATGTGATTGTATTTTCAGATTATGGATGTCAAGCTTGCAAGATTCTAAATGACGATTTGGTAAACATGAAGTTTAAAGAAAATTATATTGATAAACAGCTTGTAAGGTATATTTTTAAACATGTACCAATGGAAGAACATAAAAACGCATACGAATCATCTGCAGCCGCCATTGCAGCAGAAAATCAAGACCGGTTTTGGGATATGAGCAGATTATTATTCGATAATGCGTCTAAATTGGGTAAAACAGATGATCCATCTGATTTATATAAGATGTTAGCTGATCAAATTGGGTTAGATAAAGACGAGTTCAACGATGATTTAGATCATGAGGAAACGAAAGAAGAAATAAGAAAAACAAAAGCAGAATTTAAAAAGTTAGGTTTTCAGGGGACTCCAATTTTAATAATAGGGACAAAAATCATTTATGGAGCTCCATCTGCTAAAGAGTTTAAAGAGACATTAGATTCAGAATTGAAGAAAGTAAATTAGTGTCCAATGCTGTATTCAGCATTAAATATATTAAATTTTATTTATGGGGGAGATATGAAAATGAAAACGTATAGTCAACCTTCTTTAATTGAATTTGGTACAGCAGAAGAGCTTATTCAAGGATGCGGCGGCTGGGGTGTTGAAAACTGGTCAATGGATGATTCTGATTCAAAATATGTATGGATGACTACTGGCGGCCGAAAGCTGTGTATCTGCACTAGCTTATCTGGAACAAAATGTACACCAGTATTGTAATGTAAACAAAATGTAGTACAATTACTTCCTTGCAGCATTGGACAAAAAATATTGGAAAAGGACGTGTACGTTAATGAAAGCATACTCACAACCTTCTTTAATCGAATTCGGTGCAGCAGAAGAGCTTATTCAAGGATGCGGCGGCTGGGGTACAGAAAACTGGACGCTTGATGATTCTGATAGAAAGTATGTCTTGGTGACAACGTCAACACGCACAAGTTGTATTTGTACAACAATTAAAGGTGACAGATGTACGCCGTAAGTATAATAAAAAGATAAAGAGCGGTGTGTTAAAATCACCGCTCTTTCTTTATTCTATAACAGAAAGGAAGCAGCAACTATGAAAAAAACGTTATTGCTCATTGGAATTGTACTGTCTACTTATCTCTTGATAAGTAAGTGGAGTACAGGATCAGTTTACTTTTGTCCGACAAATGGGTGTGATGCTGTGAACAATAGTAAATATTCTATGATTGGGAATGTGCCGGTATCATTAATTGGTATAGTAGGATATGTGATGCTTTTTAATATCGAGATGTTAAATATGAATAAAAGGCTAAAACATAAATTGCTGCTTTTTCTGACAGCTATCGGCTGGCTGTTTTCTATCTACTTAATGTATGTATCCTTATTTTATATTCAAGCTCTATGCTTTTATTGTATGCTTTCGTTTACAGTTATTTCTTTGTTATTCTTTCTTTATATTAAGCAGCAGTCAAAAGAACATTTGAAAATGAATCATGATTTATGAGGTAAAGGCAAATACAGTTTGAAAACGGCCCCTTGCTTATGGTGGTTTTCTGCCGTGATTTTACCTCCATGCACTTCTAAAATTTCTTTACTTATTGCTAAGCCCAATCCGGCTCCTCCTGTTTTTCGATTGCGAGAACTTTCTCCTCTGTAGAGCGGCGTAAAAATTTGGTCTAACTCAGACTCATGCAGCCCTTTTCCTTTATCCCGAATGGCAATGACAGCATATTTTTTCTCTTCAAACAGCGAAACATAAATGTCACTGTTTTCAAAAGAAAATCTTATCGCATTGTCTACTATGTTGTAAAAAGCTCTGGAAAAAAGTCCGGGATCTGCATAAACAAATGTATTAGCTTCAGGAATTGATTTTATGAGACGAATTCCCTTTTTCTCTAATATTGCAGAGTAACCGTTCAGGTAATCGTCAAGTAAACGGTTTAGATTTACATACTCTACATTTGGTTTTTCTTTATAAAATTCTAGCTTCGTATACGAGAATAGGTCTGACACTAAATGATTCAACATATCCGCTTTATTTCTGCATGTCAGAATGTATTTCTTTGCTTTTTCAGGGTTTTGGTGTATTTGCTTTTCTATTATTTCTAGATATCCCCGAATTGTAAATATTGGGGTTCGTAAATCATGAACGATAGAAGCTATAAACAATTTTCTTTCGTTTTCAAGAGATTGTTGTTTGTCTAATGATGTCTTTAGCTGCAGCTGCATGGACTTAAACCCGTTTGATACTTCATGAATTTCTGTCACACGTGAAGAAGGAAGAGAAAAATTGAAATCCTGCTTTGAAATGAGCTGAGATGTTTTCTCCAGTGCTATCAATGGAATTAACACATGTTTATTCATAAACCATGCAGCTGTCACAAAAAGCAACAGGAGAACAAATAATGCGATGAATACCCCTCCATACTGTTCTAGAAAACTGTTTTCATGGCCATCGAAAGCTTGCAGGGCAGGCCTTTTATCTTGAACATATAAAATGCCTGCGAGTTTTTTTTTCTTATATACATAATATTCTTCAAGAAGATAGTTTGTACTTCCAACTGAGTAATCTGCTGTTTGCCCTATTTTTGTAATCTGATGACTATGTGGTTCTTCTACTGTTGAAAATAAGACTTTTTGATCTTTGTTCAGCAAACGTATCCCTATATGAAGCTCATCAGTTTTAGAACGTATTTGTTTTTGCCACTCTTTTTTGTTCCAATTTTCCGGCTCACTTAGAATGTTTTGTTGCAGCCAAGGCATTATATCCTCAACTTCAATAGAATTTGTTTTTGATTCATTATAAAAATGGACGGCCATTTTTGTAGTAAGGATGGGGAGCAAAATAAATGCAATAATGAAGAGAAACAGCCATTTTTTTATTGTCATTCTTCTTTTTTTATGCCCCTTTAACATGTTTAGACTCCCTCCGCAAATTTGTATCCGACACCCCAGACAGTTAGGATCCAGCGTGGTTGAGAGGGGGTTTCTTCAATTTTTTCTCTGATTCTCGCGATAAATACCCTTACTGTATGCGGATCACTATAATGCTCTCCCCATATAAGTTGGATAATTTGATCGTGCGTAAATACTTGATGGGGATGTCTGCTAAGCAGAGATAATAAGTCAAATTCCTTTGAGGTGAGGGAGACTTTTCTTCCGTGTTTATGTACTTCACGGGATAAGTAATCAATTGTAAGGCCGTTGAATGAGTGTCCGGGTTTTTGCTGCCCGGAACGCCGTCTCACTGCTTTGATTCTGGCTACAATCTCACCTGGTGTTGCCGTTTTTACAATATAATCATCACCGCCGACACTTAATCCTCTGATTTTATCGGTTGGATCCTCTTTGGCGCTTAAAAATAAGATAGGGACATCCTTTACTTCTCTTACTTTCTTGCATATTGTAAAGCCTGATTCCCCCGGCATCATTACATCCAGTAGGATACAGTCGACCTCTTGTTTGTTGACAATGGAGAGGGCTTGTTCTCCATTAAATGCTGTTAGGACATTGTAATTCTCGATCTCCAGAAAGTCTTTCATCAGTTCAATAATTTCCGCATCATCATCGACGACTAAAATAGTTTCTTTCATTATCGACATTCCTTTCTGTTTTGCTCCTGAATAACATTATGACGGTTTTTTTGTAATTGCGGAATATGCATAAATAAATCTTGATATTTTATTGATATTTTATTAACGCCCTATTGAGTTTAATTATTTAAAATGAATTTGAAATATAAAATGAGGTGAAAAACATGAGAACTTCAGTCCTTCAAACCAAAAAGTTATCAAAGTCATATGGAGAGGGTGTAAACCAATTTTTCGCACTGAAAAATATTGATTTGGATATAAAAAAAGGTGAATTTACAGCTATTATGGGTCCTAGTGGTTCTGGAAAGTCTACGTTATTAAATATGCTGTCAGGGCTAGATAAACCAACTTCAGGAGAAGTCACACTAGACGGTATTCATTTATCTCAGTGTAATGAGTCCCAAATTACACAACTCAGAAGAGATAATATCGGTTTTATTTTTCAGTTGTTTAATTTGATTCCTGTGCTTACAGCAGAGGAGAATGTGACGCTGCCTATACTCCTTGCTGGAAAGAAAGATAAGTCTGTAAATAAAAAGGCAAATGATTTGCTGCAATTATTAGGGATTGGAAGACTCGCTTCTTCTTATCCGTCTCAGATGTCAGGAGGACAGCAGCAGCGGGTTGCAATTGCAAGAGCGCTTATTATGGAACCTAGTATCGTATTAGCAGATGAACCAACCGGAAGTCTTGATACAAAAACTGGTAATGATATTTTAACAATTCTTCGACACTTTTGCGATACGAAAAACCAATCGCTTATCATGGTGACGCATGATGCAAATGTGGCTTCACATGCGCATCGGATTGTATTTATGAAGGATGGGGAATTAGCAGGAGATATTCAGCTGACTGCGACTCCTAAAGTGAATTTAAGCCATATCACTAAAAGATTAGAGGATGTATACGCATGAAATTAACTGTTCAATTAGCTTGGCGATTTTTAAAAGCAAGAAGAGCCAGGTCTTTATTTGCTGTGATCGGTATTAGTCTTGGAGTTATGCTGCTCATTATTTCGCAAATCATGATGGCAACTTTAGAACAATCAAATGAGGAATCAGTATTGAAAAAGTATGGAAATTTTGATTTGATTTCAGGTTATAACGGATCAACCAAAAAACTGAGTGCGAACGATCTGCAAACGATAAAAGGATTTCCAGATGTAAATCAAATAACACCGATGCTTTTTCCGTATGCAAGCGAGAATATGCCAGCTGCTGTTGCAGCCCAGCCTGTTTATATAGGCTTTAAACATAATCAATTGGCTATGGAGCACCCGCTGGTTTCCATTGATAAAGGGAAATTTCCGCAGTCTAAGGAAGTGGTGATCCCGGCTCGATATGCAAAATCTAAGCGATTGGATATTGATTCTGAAATTAGTTTACCTTTTCCTCCAGGGAAAGATGTAAAAGTACGTGTATCAGGTATTTTGCATGAAAGAGAACAATTAAATAATATCTTCATTTTTGATTATGATTGGATCGCAGCACAAACTCATAATCAAAATAAAGCAACGGCAGTCATGATGAAATTGGATCAATCAGCAGATAAACAAAAAGTGATAGAGGATTTAAAGGAGCATTTTGAAGGTATATCCATTGATAAACGTAAGGCGATGATGACAGAGAAAGAACAACTGGGTGGGTTAAAACCCATTGTCAATGGTTTATCAATTACAGTCTTGTTAGGTAGCCTTTTAATCGTAGTCAGTACATTGCAAATGTCGGTTCAAGAAAGACAAAAAGAATTAGCAACATTAAGACTATTAGGCGGAAAGCCTGCCCAATTGTTTTATATGGTCATTTGGGAGGCTTTGCTGATAGGTATTATGGCTGCATTATTGGGAACGGTTACAGGTACTGTACTATGTTACTCCTTGTCCAATATTGCTGAACAATTTATAGGCTATTCCATCCAATCAATATCAATCCCGGCAATAAGTATAATCATTTCGTTTTTTGGAAGCATTCTTTTGACTGTATTAGCAGCAACAATACCAGCTTTATCGACTAGCAGACTTTCTCCTATAGCTGCATACAGCCAAAAAATTAGTGAAAGTAAAGCAGATTCAAAAAGAACCATTATCGCTCTGACCATAATTTTGCTCTTGCTGGCAGTTATGACATTTGCAGTGCATAAAAGTGGAGGAAGTGGAAGCTTCAGTATTCTGTTGGGTATATCATTTGTACTCATCATGTTTGTGATGACTCCTGTAGTATTGAGGATCATTGTAACGGCACTTACTTTTCTCTTAAGGCCGTTTTATCAAATGGAAAGCATGATTGCCGGAAGAAATGCTCTGAAAAGGATGAGAAGAAGTCAACAAATTGCCAGAGTATTAACGTTAGCAGTTATTGTTGGATTAGTTGGGTTTATGATTTTGCAAGCTGTTGTCAGTCAAACAGAAAAAACAATATCAAAACAATATCCGCTTGATTTTGTAATACAGGCTACCGAAGCCTCATATGAACCAGGTTTCTCTTCTTCTATTATAAAACAACTTGATAATACGAACGGAGTTGAAGCAATTCCAGTCCAAACAAGCATATTAACACATACTATAAATTTAGATATAAAAAGAGTAGATTCAAACTGGAACGGGCAATTTATGACGATAAATGGAAAAAAAGAAATTTTAACGAGTGTGGGCGGATTGAATTTGGAAAAAGTACAAAACATCACCCCTTTTGACATTGTGAAAGGCCGGATTGATCATCTTAGAGATTATGAGGCAGTCATTACAAAACAATTCTCTGAGGAAATTGGGTTCCGAGTTGGAGATGTAGTCACATTGGAACCAGATGATTTAAGTGAAGTTTCTGGCAAGAAGCCATTTACTTTACGTATTGTCGGTGTGGTTGATGAAGTACCTATATTGCCGGATGAAGATTTGAGATTCTTTACTAATGAGAATACATTAAACGAGTTATTTCATCTTCAAAAAACAGAACAAATATTTTTTAATATTAAGGATCAAAGTGAAAAAGGTCATATAAAGGCGAGTATTGAGAAATTGCTGGAAAACCCACAATATCAAGATACCATTTTGTATGATAGAAAAGAAGAAATGGATAAATTTTATCAACAGTACAAACAGCGCATCGTATTATTGGGAAGCAGCGTGTTTATTATCACCTTAATTGCTCTTGTTGGCTTAATGAATAGTATGGCAAGCAATTTAAGGGAAAGTAAAAAAGAGTTTGCGATGATGAGAGCAATAGGAGGTAAGCCATGGCAAATTGTTCGACTCGCTTTATATGAAGGGATTGTTATTTCTGTAGCGGGAAGTATAATGGGGTTAATTTCAAGTATCGTATTGGGTTACAACTTATTATCAGCTTTAGATGTAAATAATCTTGAAATTCCGTATATGGTCATCCTTATCATATTATTAATAAGCCCATTACTCGGGATTTTATCTACTCTTCCTTCTGCCTTGTGGCTTTCAAAAAGTAATTTAATTAGAGCAGTCTTTGAAGATTAATTTTAAAAAAACATCTGATTTAGCTTCCTTTATTTGAATTAAAAGTTAGAAAATTAAACAGATGCAGCCCGCGCTGCATCTGTTTCTTATTCATGAACCGTATCCAAATGTTTCACCGTTATATTTTTGAATGAGGCTGTGCCGCCTTCAGAATAAAGAGTAATGCCTTTATCTTCAGGTTTTGGGAACACTTCATTTGAAAAAACGGTTTTCCCATCGTCGACAAATACTTCTATCGTTGTTTTATCCACGAGAATTTTCAAATGCACATTCTGTTTGCTTACATCGTATGGAGCCTGGCTTTCGACATAGGTCTTGCTTTTGTCAGGCTGATTTGTGGCCGCTCTGTTGACATATGCATAGCCGCCTTCGGCAAAAATGCCGACATCAATATGGCGTTTTTGATCTTCTGACTCTCTCAGTCTGACGCCAGCATTCTTCAGCTCTGACCAAGAAAGATCCATATCAAGCTGGTACGTATCACCTGTGATGGACAGTGTTTTTGATCCGTTCACATCTTGATCCTCTTCTTTGTCAGTTGAAACGGTCAGCTGATCCAAAGCTTTGGTCGGCTGTGAGATGAGGCTGTATGTGCCATCCTCCTCTTGCAGCCGGAGTTCGCGTATGACAGAATCTGTGCCGTTAAAGCCGTTCTTCAGTGTCGGTGTGTTGTTGGCGTAATCCCAATTGTTCATCCAGGCAAGCGCATACCGCTTTTCTAATGGATCTGTGCTTTTGCCGTCTTCGAACGTCACGCCGCCGTACCAGTCAAAGCCGTAGTCAAGCCATTGGGCTTCGGTCTGATCCGCTGTAAATTCTTTTCCGTCGAAGCCTCCGGTCCAGTAGGCGTACGTATTTGGTTTGCCCCATGGTTTGCCGTTCGCGCTCGCGCCGAGAACCCATTTATTCGTTCCGTCGCTTGCCCGCATCATGTAGAGGTCAGGACATTCGACCATTCCCGCCTGCTCTGGGAAGAATCCGCTTGTGTAATGCCAGTCCTTAAGATTATCGGATTCATAAAAGCCGATTTTTGATCCTTCAGCCATGACCATGACCCATTTGTTATCCTGGCCATCCCATATCACTTTCGGATCTCTAAAATCGTCTGTGCCCGGATTAGGCATAACGGGATTGCCACTGTAGAATTTGAATGATTTTCCTTTGTCTGTGCTGTACCACAAATATTGTTCCTGTTTTTTGTCTTTGGCTGAGGGCTGTGTCACAATCGCGACAAGCGCATTTTTCCCGAAGCCGGCTGTGTTCTCTTTATCCACCACGACGGAACCGGTCCAAATATCACCGTCCGGGTTTGTATATTTCGGAATCGCCACGCCTTCATCAGTCCAATGCACCAAATCCTCTGATACGGCATGGCGCCATTCTGTGCCGTTGCCTTTTGGGTAATCCCGGTTATATAGATAGAAATAATGATACTTGCCATCAAAATAGATCGGTTTTTGGGGATCATTTTTCCATTTATCCGGCGTCGTAAAATGATATGCCGCCCGGTAGTCCGGCTTCTGTGTTGATTTTGTTTTTTTGACAGGTTCTTCGTTTGACAATAAGTCGATAAACAGCAATATTCCTAAAAAGGTTAGGAATACGGTTAGCCATTTGCCTGCTTTTTTATAGTTCATATGGGATTCACCTTTATGATGTTGATAAGAAATAAAAGAAAATGCCAATAGGATATCGGCATTTTCTTTTGCGTTTTTATTTGTTAACTGTTAATTGTCCTTGTTCAAGGATGCTGTCTTTGACAACAGATGTTTTCTTGCCTTTGATGTTCAACAGGAAGCTTGGCGCAAACGTTGATTGTTTGTCTGCGTAGAATCCTCTGTTTGTCATGTAGCTTGTAATCACGACATTGTTTCCTTTCGCTTGAGGTACAGCGAAGTGTGAGTAAGTAAAGGTCACATCGTTAGGATCAAGGTCCATTTTTAACACAAGGCCTGTTTTGTTCAGCGGCTTGTATGGGCCAGTTAAAGAATTAGAAACATAACCAAGCATGTAAATGTCGTTAGATGTGATGCCGTCAATTGTCATTTTTGATCCGCGGGAGTCAGTGAACAGGTACCATTTTCCGTTCATTTTAAAGACGTTCGCGCGTTCAATTTCATCTGTGACTGTGTTAGATGCAATCAGCGGTTTCATGACTTTTTTCAGTGTGTAGTCATCGTTTAGCTCAATAATGCCGAGTGCGCCGTTTGCTAATTCAGCCGTGCGTTTTTTATCGCTTTGCAGAAGCTTTTTACTCTCTTGACGGAAGAATGATGTGCTTTTGCCATAGTATGCTTTGTTAAATAATGATTCTTCGCCTTGGTAGCCGTCTTCAGTTCCAGTGTTTGCTTCAAATACTAAGTATTTGTGGCCTTTATCTTCTACGTAGTGAGGATCTCTCAGCGTATGGTTATCGCCTGAGCTGTAGTTGCCTTCATCGATGAACTGCTGTACATTTTGATACGTTTTGCCGTCACCGTCAAAGATTGATTTATAATCCTCTACACCGTTGATGTTCAAAGAGCTGTCTGATGCTGATACGTTAACTTGTGCAGTTGTTAGTGTTTGTTTACCGTAATGTTTACCGGAGAAATCAGTGTAGAATAAACGGATTTTTCCGTCAGATGTAAATGTAGCTGAACCAGACCATTCTTGTGTTTGTTCTTTTAGGATAGAATCATTCGCATCGAATTTGTCGCTGTCTTTAAAGACGCGGCCAGCGTTTTTCCAGCTGTCAATAGAAGTTTCGCCGACTTTTTGATAGAACATGTAAATGGATGTGTCATCCGCATTTTTAGGGTCTCCGGCTAATGCAAAAACGATGTGGTAGCCGTGATAGTTTGCGACTGTGCCGTCAGCGTTTTGCAATGGCCAGCTGTCCCAAACGTCCAGACCTTTTGCAGAAGAGATATTTTTAATTGTTGATGGATCGAATTCAGGCACCTGATATTTTTCATTTTTTTGCTGTTCAGGGATTTGCAGCATATCATGGCGGGTAATATGGGTAATGCCGTACGTTTCCTTATACGGTTTTTGATTTGTTTCTTTCGCAAACGCTTGAGTCGCGCCTCCTGCCAGCAGTGCAGTAGTAAAGGTTAATACTGTTGCTTGTTTTGCAAACTTTTTGATGTTCATCGTTCATGTCTCCTTTTTTATGTACTGTGTTAGCGGTCTGCTTCGTCCAGCCCTCCTGTTTGAAGATGGCAAGTCAGTTACGCACAATAAAAAAAGACCTAAAATATGTAAGGGGTGACGCCAAAGAATACACTTTGCCCTTTACACATTTTAGGTCTTGCCTGCTTTATCAGTAACAAACCTGCGTGATTTACTTTTCGACATCATTCTATTAGACTCTCGTTTGGATTGCAACTGGTCTATTTTCCTCTTTTGTTTGATAGAAAATCATAAAAGAATGTAAAGGTTACGGGTCTAAAGAACTAACTTGTTTATCTATTTCTTTTCATTCTCTGTATTTTTTATAACGCCTGATGTATGGGCATAAAGTTACCTTTTGAGTAATGGTTCAGAAAATGATCATCCTTGGTGAACCATGCCTTGAAATTAATCTTGGATCATAAGCAGTAATTCGTTTTGGGAACTTACTGCTGTCATTTCTATTTTTGAGCACAGTCGGGCAGATACCGTTTCAATGTCAGTAACGACCAATATAATAATGTATTGCTAGCCAACAAATGATAGAAGCGAAAGAATTTTTTTAGGAGGAAAAAGTCATGCCGCCACGGCCATCAAAATGGATTAAGAGGAACGATCGACCGGAACCTCTTTTATCACCAAGTGTCATGCAAGGCAGAAATGGAAACACCCCAACATCTCAACAAAACCAGCCCTTCGCACCAATTACTAACCAGCCTATTTCTGCTTTCAGAGCCACGAGCAATATGAATTTGTCAGTGGCTGCAAATGCAGCAAGCGGAGTCTTATTTCAAAATGAGCAATTTGATTTGGCGAATGAATATAACCCCGACACATCTACATTTTCACCGAGAACAGCAGGCGTATATTCTCTTAACGCATCAGTTGAGTTTCAAGCGAATGCGAATGTTGACTTCAACTTAGAAGTCGTATTTCTCGTGAATCAAGATGTGGTAGGCGGAAATAACGAAACTCAAGCAGGGAATCTCCCGGCAGTCGTAGCCATTACGGAAATACTTCAGTTAAACGCTGGAGATACGGTGACAGTTGCCATGAGAAGTACTGCCGCCGGAACAATTCAAGCGACTACGAGAACTCGTTTTGCAGCCGCTAGAGTTCCTTCTCTGACTTCGTAAAAAAGGGATATTTGATTCAGGCAGATCAAAGCCGCTCTATATTAAAGTTGATTTTTCCTGTTTTGGATTGATCAGCTTTTTTATTATTTTCAAAATAATTGAAACATTAATAGTTTAGTAACGTACAGAGAAAAGGGAGGTGGAGGAATGAAGCAGTATAAAAGGAAGCATCTTAAGACGTTATTTGAGACATTAGGCGAAGAATATCAATTCAACGGGACGATTCTGGCTGCGGAAGATGGCGATATCTTATATCATCACTCTTTCGGTTATGCAGAATTGACGGAAAAGCGCCCCTTGCAAACCAACTCTTTGTTTGAGTTAGCGTCTTTGTCAAAGCCTTTTACAGCTTTGGGAATCATATTGCTGGAGGAGAAAGGAATTCTTGGATATGAAGACAAAGTGGAGCGGTGGCTGCCGGGTTTTCCGTATCAGGGTATAACGATTCGGCATTTATTGAACCATACGTCAGGGCTTCCTGAATATATGGGATGGTTTTATAGCAATTGGGATCAACACAAGATTGCGCTGAATCAGGATATTGTCGATATGCTGATGAATGAGGGGCTTCCTAATTATTTTGAGCCGAATGAAGGCTGGCTGTACAGCAATACGGGGTATGTGCTGCTGGCGGTTATTATTGAAAAAGCATCTGGCATGAGCTATGCGGATTTTATGAATACAAGTATTTTTTCACCGGTCGGCATGAATAAAACGAGAGTGTATAACAGGAGGCTTCGGCCTGAGCGGATTGATCATTATGCATATGGATATGTGTATGATGTACATTCCGAAACGTACGTCCTTCCTGATGATCTGGAGGAAACAAGCTATGTCGTTTACCTCGATGGCATACAAGGAGACGGAACGGTGAACTCTGTCACAAGCGATTTGTTTCGATTTGATCAGGCTTTATATCAGGACGATTTCATCAGTAATGCTTCTAAGGAAGCCGCGTTTTCACCGGTACGCCTGAATAATGGGGGAACGTTTGATTACGGCTTTGGCTGGGTGCTGCAAAACAGTCCTGAAAAAGGGCAGATTGTCAGCCATAGCGGAGGGTGGCCCGGCTATTCGACGACGATGATCCGATATATCGATCATCGTAAAACGCTGATCTATTTGAGTAATAAGGAAGAGGATGCTGAATATGAACAAGCGATTCTGAAGGCTGTGGAAAATATTCTATTTGGCCAGCCATATGAGATTCCAAAACGTCCGGCTGATAAGAAGAAAAAAGCAATTGATACGGCGATATACAGCCGCTATGTTGGCAGCTACTCGTTTCAGGATGGGACGGCTGCACGGGTGACAGCCGAGAATGAACGTCTTTATTTGGAGATCACTGGGCAGCTGAGACTGGAATTGTTTCCTTCCTCGGAAACCCGTTTCTTTCTGCGATCATTGTCTGTTGAATTAGAATTTATGTTAGGTGATGATGTTGTGAAAAGCTTTATCATTTATGAGGATGGAACAGAAGAAGAAGCGGTCCGTACGAATTAGAAAGGGATGAGCGTA
>NZ_JAVAXX010000113.1:0-18720 GCF_042709275.1 Bacillus sp. LR_5
AATAGCAGGGTGAGCTTGATGCCCTTTCCGATCGGGTATCGCAATTTCTTTATGTGCTGTTTTGTTGCCAATTGATAAATGAGGTCGGCAACCTCTTGGGGATCTCCGCTTTCTTCTCCGTTTTTTTGAACGTAGGAAAGGATCTTTTTATAGTATTGATGATAAGCTGAATCGTCAGCAGGCACCGACATAAAATTTGATAATGACGTTGACCAGATTGATGTCTTGTATGAGCCCGGCTCGATCAAAGCGGTTTCGATTCCGAACGGAAGCAGCTCGATACGCAGGCTTTCAGAAAAACCTTCCAATGCATGCTTAGAAGAAACATATGGTGACAGCGCTGGGAATCCGGTCAGTCCGCTGATGCTGCTCACGTTTATAATCTTTGCGCCGCCATGCTTTCTTATGTAAGGCAGCACGGTTTTTGTCACATGGATCACTCCGAAGACGTTCGTTTCAAATTGTTGTCTGAAATGTTCCATCGGCACATCCTCGACAAAACCTCCATAAGCCGTTCCGGCGTTGTTAACGAGTAAGTCGATCGGGGCGTAAGCACTAACGGCTTTTCCGAATGAGGCTATAGATTGTTCATCGGTGACATCGAGAGCTGTAATGAGAATGGAATCAGACACATTGTGTGCTGCAGCCAATTCCCGAAGCTGTTCCGCTTTTTCAGGCTGTCTTGATGTGGCTATCACGAAAAATGATCGGGCAAGCTTTACAGCTGCCAGCAGACCGAAGCCGCTGGACGCTCCTGTTACGATGGCTATTTTTTTATTCATCCTATACCTCCTATTAAACTGCTACAGCTATTGTACTATCCTGAACAGGAGATGACGCCTGTAAAAAGAAATTTTTATACAACAATTCAGAATTGTTCTATAATAGATGAAAGAAGGAAAGGGGTTTTGTGAAATGGCGTTGGAAGGGATAGGCCAAAGATGGGATCTTGATTCATTTTTTAAGGGCGGGAGCCAATCGGAAGAATTCAAAGGTTATATTGAGAAGCTGTCACAAAGTCTGCGTGCATTTCAAGACAGGACTGATGCGTTTCAGGTGCCTGAATCGCCTGAAGAGGCTGAAGGGCTGACCGCGTTGCTTGATTTATTCGAACAGACATCCGTCAAGCTTCAGCAGGCCGGCGCGTTTGTTGCCTGCCTTCAGGCCCAGAATATCAATGATCAAAAGGCTATAGAGCATCAGGCACTCATGAACCGGCTTTCCGCAGATTTTCAATCGTCGCTCGTTACATTAGATCATAAACTTGTGGACATTGATCAAGAAGTGTGGAATAGGTTGTTAACAAAACCGGGATTGCGCGATGTATCTTACATATTAAATGAAAGAAGACAGAGGGTTGCCGAAAAGCTTAGCCCCGGTAAAGAAAAACTGATCGGGAACTTTGCCGTGGACGGATATCACGCTTGGAGTGACTTATACAATATGGTTGTCGGGAAAATGACGATCCCGTATGAGGAAAACGGTGAAAACAAGCAATTGTCTGTCGGTCAGGCAGAGAATATGATGGACCATCAAGACCGTGCTGTCAGAAAAACAGTATATGAACGTTTCCGCCAAGCTTGGGAGAGCAAGCAAGATATTTTCAGCAGCACGCTGAATCATTTGGCGGGATTCCGGCTTGAAACCTATAAAGCGCGCTGCTGGGAGAATGTCCTGAAGGAACCGCTGCAAATTAACAGGATGAAAAAAGAAACACTTGATACGATGTGGCAGGTCATCACTGAAAACAAGAAGCCGTTCGTTCAGTTTTTGAACCGGAAAGCATCCATGCTCGGCCTTGAAAAACTCAGCTGGTACGATGTCGAGGCACCGATCGGTTCTGACGGAAAGGTCTATTCGTATGATGAAGCCGCAAATATCATTACCAGCCAGTTTTCAACGTTTGGCAAAAAGCTGTCCTCATTCACTGAAAAAGCGTTTCGGGACGGCTGGATTGAGGCGGAAGACAGGAGCGGAAAAAGAGTCGGCGGCTTTTGCACGAGCTTTCCTGACAGCGGGGAATCCCGGATTTTCATGACATTTTCGGGCAGCGCCTCAAATGTCTCTACCCTTGCGCATGAACTCGGGCACGCGTTCCATCAGGAAGCAATGCTCAACGTCAGGCCGTTAAACCGCTCCTACGCCATGAACGTTGCAGAAACAGCTTCAACGTTTGCAGAGATGATAGTGGCGGACGCGACTGTCCAGCAGGCCGAGACGAGGGAAGAGAAGCTTGTTCTTCTGGAGGATAAAGTGCAAAGAAGTGTTGCGTTCTTCATGAACATTCACGCAAGATTTCTATTCGAAACGAGATTCTACGAGGAACGAAAGCGGGGAGTGGTACCGGCCAGCCGCTTGAATGAGCTGATGGAAGAGGCACAAAGAGAGGCATACTGCAATGCGTTAGAAGAATATCATCCGCTTTTTTGGGCATCAAAACTTCACTTTCACATCACGAGGGTGCCGTTTTACAATTTCCCTTATACATTCGGCTACCTATTTTCTCTTGGCATTTACGCGCTGGCGCTTGAAGAAAAAAACGCATTCGAAGAGAAGTATATGGCGCTATTGCGAGATACGGCTTCTATGACAGTGGAGGATTTGGCGATGAAGCATTTGGGCGCTGACATCACGAAGCGCGATTTCTGGGAGAATGCCATCAAGCTGGCTGTGCGTGACGCCGAAACCTTTTTACAAATGACCGAATCTTAAAGAAAAAGCCGTGGTGTTAAATGCCACGGCTTTTTCAATTCTTCTCTGAATGAGGATTTCATTCTCTGGATATACCTAAAATAAATGGAATCCTACAGGGGGGAAACATATGCATTTGATCAGAGCAGCCGGGGCTGTATGTCTCGCAGTGGTTCTGATTGCGGGCTGCCGTTTCAATGAAGACCAGCATCAGGCAGAAGGAGAAAATACAGCCGTCACCCAGCTGAAGTCCGTTCCCTACAGTAATTTTTCGCTTCGTGTGAGCTACGGGGATGGTGAGCATAACCGTTATGAAGGAATCTATACAAAGAACGGGACTCAGGAAAAAGCGGAAATACAGGATAAGCTCTCCGGTGTCAATCAGGAAGGAGAAGAAGCGTTAGATGAGATGAAAATGATTTTGAGCGAGCTTTCCGTGACAGACCAAATGGCTGAAACAGAAGTGATACACAGTGTGCTGGCAGCATTTAATCTGGACAGTCATTATGATCATATCGATTTAAAATTGAAGCTGAAGGACGGCTCCATCAGAGAAATCAAGAAGTAATCTTGTGATAAAAAACCCATAAACGTCAATTATGTCCATAAAACTAATTGAAAATGATTTTCAAAGTCAGTGTTTTCTGCTACAATGAGGGATATATGACCATATCAAATGGCTGAATATCGGAATCATTTGCATTGATGACAATTGACTTAAAAGCATGTATATAGAAAACGTGCAATACATAGTGCTGCTAAAAAGCCAGCAAAAAGGAGCGGTTATGGGTATGAGTGCAATTTCTACAGAAACGCTGAGCTTAGGATACGGGGATGCCGTTATTATTGATGAGTTGAATTTAACAATTCCCAAAGGTGAAATTACCGTATTTATTGGCAGCAATGGCTGCGGAAAATCGACACTTTTACGTTCATTAGCGCGCCTGATGAAGCCGAGAGGCGGTTCAGTGCTGCTGGAAGGAAGAGCGATTGCCAAGCTTCCGACGAAGGAAGTCGCAAAAGAGCTCGCAATCCTGCCCCAAGGTCCTTCGGCTCCAGAGGGGCTGACGGTGCATCAGCTGGTGAAGCAAGGAAGATATCCTTACCAAAACTGGCTGAAGCAGTGGTCAAAAGAGGATGAGGAAGCAGTTGAAAGAGCGCTTAAAGCAACAAAGCTTGAGGACATGGCTGACCGTGCCGTTGATTCTTTGTCAGGCGGACAGCGCCAGCGGGCTTGGATCGCGATGACGCTTGCCCAGGAAACGGATATCATCCTTCTTGACGAGCCGACGACGTATTTAGACATGACGCATCAAATTGAAATTCTTGATTTGCTGTTTGAGCTGAATGAAAAGGAAGACCGGACGATTGTTATGGTTCTCCATGACTTAAACTTGGCGTGCCGCTATGCGCATCATCTTGTGGCCATAAAAGATAAACGGATTTATGCAGAAGGCCGTCCGGAAGAGGTCATCACTTGTGATCTTGTGCAAAATGTGTTTTCTATGAACTGTCAGGTTACACAGGACCCGCTCTTCGGAACGCCTCTTTGCATTCCTCATGGCAGGGGCAGATGCATTGTCCAGGAAGCGGCTTTCACATCACATGGATAAATAACGCAGCGAAGGAGCTTTCAATTGAGAAAGCTCCTTGCTGTTTTTTCGAAAGGAAGATGGAAAATGGAAC
Source organism: Bacillus sp. LR_5 (assembly GCF_042709275.1). NCBI lineage: Bacteria > Bacillati > Bacillota > Bacilli > Caryophanales > Bacillaceae > Bacillus > Bacillus sp. LR_5. Next base: position 4,378 of record NZ_JAVAXX010000113.1, read on the forward strand.
AAAAACTTCAGGAGCAGCTTGATGGATTGCTGGAGAAGTATATTGAGCTTCTGCTTGGTGAAACAAACGATGAGCTAAAAGAAGAAGTGAAGCAATGGATTTTGTACACCCATATAGCCAAAAGCATGCCTCCGCTCGCTAAGCATTGGAATGCGACATACCCCGACGCGAAGCAGGGCATTAAAGAGATCATTCAGCATATTAAGGAATTAAATGAAGCGCATCGAAACAAACAATAGCCAAAAAGCAGTCTGTTCATTATAGCAGACTGCTTTTTTGTGATTCAGCCGTTTTAACTGGCGTAAAGGAATCCATAAAGGTTCTCAGCGCGCTGCTGATAAACGAATCTTTTCGAACAATAAACTCTGTTTTCATCTGGCTGAGCGCTTCAGGCAGCGGGTACAATCGAATTGATCCTTCTGCTTCATGTTTCTGCACAACCGTTCTTGGCAGCAACGAGATGCCAAGACCTGCTGTAACCCCGCCGATAATTGCTTCAAGCGTCCCAAATTCCATAATGACCGGCTGTGTGACACCGACGGAACGCAGCCATTTTTCAAGTGTTTCTCGATACGAACAGCCTGTGCTGTAAACGAGAATCGGCTTTGTGATGGCTTCCTCAACATCGGGCACGGAGGCAGCCGAAACAACTACTGGTTCTTCCTCAAACGCAGGATAGGATTCGAGCTCAGGATGATGGCATTCGCATCCGATAAACGCGCCATCCAATTCATAACGAAGAACTTTATCAAGGAGAAATTGCGTATGTCCTGTTGTTAAAGACAGCTGGACGTTTGGATGTTCTTCATAATAAGATGCCAGAAGCTTTGGAAGCCTTACCGCGGCGGTTGTCTGAGTGGAGCCGATCATAAGCGGCCCGCTTGGTTCTGCGGAGGATGAGAGCGCTTTAGACGCTTCATCAAGAAGGCCTATAATTTTATTTGCGTAGTCCAGCAGCAATTTTCCGCTTGCAGAAAGTGTCATGCCCCGATTATGGCGCAAAAACAGTGTGGTACCCAGCTCAGCTTCCAATTGTTGAATTCTGGCCGTGACATTCGATTGTACATAGCCAAGCTGCAGGGCTGCTTTCGTAATGCTCCCTTCACGAGCTACCATTTGAAACACACGTAAATCTCCGCTTTCCATTTTGAACTCCTCCGTTCGTTTACTATCAATCTGAGTGATATCTAGTATCTTTAACAATCATTATACGTAACATCAAAGCTGGATTACAATGGAATCAGAAATATACTTTAGTCAACAGCAAGGAGTGGCGGCAATGAATGTCTTGAACAAAATAGCTCTCGTAACGGGGGGCGGCACAGGAATCGGAAAAGCAGCCAGTATGGAATTGGCAAAGCGTGGGGCGATTGTGGCGGTGAATTATTCACGCTCGCAATCAGAAGCGGAGGAAACAGTGGAAATGATTCAAAAAGCTGGCGGGCAAGCCTTCGCCATCCAAGCAGATGTATCCAAAAACAGCGACGTGCAGGATATGATTCAAGCAATCGTGAACACACACGGCACGGTTGATATTTTAGTCAACAATGCCAGCATTACACGGCATATTCCAATGGATGATCTTGAGGCTGCGACAGAAGACGTCTGGGATGAGCTGTATGCCGTCAATGTGAAAGGGATGTTTTTCTGCGCGCGGGCAGTGGTTCCGTTCATGAAGAAAAGCAAGGACGGGGCGATCGTAAACGTCGGCAGCATCGCAGGGATAACTGGTGCCGGCTCATCAATGCCTTACGCAGTATCAAAATCAGCGGTGCACGGTTTAACGAAATCATTGGCCCACGCCTTAGCGCCTGAAATCAGAGTGAGCGGTGTAGCACCAGGAGCTGTGGCAACGAGATGGTGGGCCGGACGGGAAGAAAAAATGAAAAGCATGATCGGCTCTTTGCTGCTGCAGTGTATTGCTGAACCAGATGATGTTGCCAAATTGATTTGTTCACTAATTGAACAGGAATCACTCACAGGCCAAATTATCACAATTGACAGCGGACAGACGCTGTAAAGAAAGGGATGCGGGGAGATGCCATTTGTACAGATTCATTTACGGTCGGGAAGAAGCGAAGTGTGGCTTCAAAAACTGAGCAGGACTATCCACCAATCGATGATTGAAGAAATCAATGTGCCGGAAGATGACTATTTCCAAGTCATCAGACAATATGAAAAAAGCGAATTTTTTTATGATCCATTTTATCTCCAAGTCGAGCGTACTGATGAACTGATATACATTCATTTTACACTGAAACAGTCAAGAACAACTGAACAGAAAAAAGCACTTTACCGCTCAATCGCGAGCCGGATTCATTCCGAGCTTGGTGTAAGAAAAGAAGATGTGTTTATCATGCTGGCCGGAAATCAGGATGAGGATTGGTCTTTCGGAAATGGAAGAGCCCAGATGATTGAATAAAAAACCCCGCGGATTGATACCCGCGGGGTGCTCTATTAATGGGAAGGTGATTCAACGGCTTTTGCCGCCTTCTCTTTTTCTTGTTGGTCTTCCGCTTTCTTATTTGATAGCTTGATAGGTTTTAAGAACAAGGTGAATACGGCTCCGACTGCGATAAAGATCAGGCCCGTATAAAACACGCTGTGGAGCGAATCCATCAACGATGTTTTTAAAATCGGCACAATATGGGATGAGAAAGCCGCAGGGATTTGTTTGACCGCGTCCGGACTGAACAGTGATTGCAGCAGCCCTTGCGGATTTGTATCAATCATACCCTTTAGCTGGGCGGCAAACGAGCTTGCCTGTGCCGGAAGAGAGTCTAAATATGGAACCAATTTATCTGTTAATAGATTTCCTGATCTCGCATTCATTACGGCTCCCAGCATGGTAATGCCGAATGTTCCGCCGATAGAACGGAAGAATTGGCTGGATGAAGTGACAACTCCAAGCTCCTCCTTCGAAAAGCTTTCCTGTAAAGCCAATGTCAGAATCGGCATAACAAGACCCATTCCCAGACCAATAATCGCCATAAAAGATGTAGCGACAAGCTTGCTCGTGTCGAGATCCAATGTCGTTAACAGCAGGAATCCGCCGGCCATAACCAGCATGCCTGCAATGATTTGCGGTTTAATCCCGATTTTATAAACAAGCTGTCCGCCGATGATACTTGTAATAATCATAGAAATCATCATCGGTGTCATAATTGTACCCGATTCAGACGCACTTACACCGACAATTCCCTGCATAAAGAAAGGAACAAACGTAATGGCGCCAAACATACCGATACTCATAAAGAAGCCGATCAAGTTTAGAAATGTAAATGTTCTGTTTTTAAATAAATACATTGGCAGGATTGGCTCTTTTGCTTTTGATTCTACGATGATAAAGCTGACAATGCCGATCAGTGCGAGAGCGAACAACCCAAGAATCTGCCATGAATCCCATGCATAATCTTTTCCGCCAAAGCTTAAGGCGAGCAGGAGGCTGACCACACCGACAATCATTGTGAAAATACCAGCGATATCGAAGTTGATCGGACCAGTCTGCTGGCGTCCCTGTAATCCTCTGGCAATAAAAATAACCGCAATAATTCCGACTGGCAGGTTAATATAGAAAACCCATTTCCAGTTTAACGAGTCTACAATCCAGCCGCCGATTTGCGGCCCAATCACTGAAGCCAGCCCGTAAATTGCGCCAAAGACACCTTGGAATTTAGCACGCTGTTTTCCTGTGAATAAGTCACCGATAACAATCATCGCCATCGGCATCATGATGCCTCCGCCGATTCCCTGCAGTCCACGGAAGATAATCAATTCTGTCATGTTGTTGGCCATTCCGCATAAAGCAGAAGCGGCCATAAAAATAATCAAACCTGATACATAGACAATGCGGCGTCCCAATAAATCAGCCAGTTTACCGGCAATTGGAACAATGGTTGTTGATGTTAACAAATATGCAGTTGTCAGCCAGGTCATCATGCTCAAACCGCCCAGATCACCGACAATTTTCGGCATGGCCGTTCCGACAATGGTACCGTCAAGGGCTGAAAAAAACATGGCAATAATTAAGCCTGTTATTAATAACGTTCGTTTTGATTGTTTGCCTTCTTTACTCATTTTCATCCGTTTCCTCTTTTCATGTTTTGCTTTTCATCCGTTTCTGCTGCTTGTGCGAGCTTTGCTGTAATATGCGCCGCCTGCAGCATCTCCTCCTCCGTCAAAAAGGAAAGATAGCGCGCCATAATGGCCTTTCTGCCTGCCAGAATCTCCTCGAACTTTCTGTCTCCTTCGTCAGTAAGACTGAGATCAATCACTCGCCTGTCTTTTGTGTTGTGTGTTCTGGCGATAAGATTTTTTTGTTCAAGGCGATCTGCCATCAGCGTCACCGCGCTTGGCTTCACCTCCATACGCTCGGCAATTTCAGAAACTTTGAGGCTGCCGTGTTTCTTTAGGCTGGCCAGCACAAACAGCTGCGCTGGGGTGACACCTTGTTTCTCCATGCTTTCCAGCATTTCAGGCTGTATCTTTTGAAAGAGCGCCTGAAGCGATAATTGAATATCGGACATTAACTGATCCGCACTCTTCATATTCATTTCCCCTCTGTTACATACACTGTATATATATTTTAATGACAAAATAGTTAATGCTTATTAAATATAAATAAGCGTAAATGAAAAGTCAACTGATTTTAAACAAAAAAAGGATAGATGCCCTAAAGAACATCGTATCCTTTTTACTAATGTTGTTATTGCTGATAAGGAGACTGCTGCTGAATGGTCTGCTGGAATTTTTGATAGGACTGCTGCAGCTTTTGTGCATCCTCCGCTTCAACAGAATACCATCCATATTGGAACATGAGATCATATAGTTTTCTTTGCGCTTTTTGTGACTCATCAAAAATGGATTGAATATCCTGATAAAGAGACTCGTGGCTGAATTCGTGCAAAGCAGTGCAATAAGCTGTTGTCATGTATTTTTCGGTTGTCAGCAATTCGTTGACGAAATCTCTGTCATTCATTTCCGATGTTGTCGGTACAGGTGTCTGCGGGTTGCTGATTTTTTGATTTTGCTGATTCATTCTGGCGCCTCCTTATTGGATGTAGCCGGACTGCTGCTGGCCTGGCTGCAGGTGCTTTAATATTCTTTGATAGTGATCATGATGCATGTGTCCGACGCGGTCGAGTTCTTGCTTTAACGTTTGATCCTGGCACTGCTGCGCCATGAAATGCGCTTTTTTCATCGCGAGCAAATTCCAGTTCAGCATGTCATTGAGATACAAATGATCCTTTGTCGAAATAACGGAAGGCGGCATTTGAGATTGCTGCTGATTATCCATTGTGATCCTCCTTTGGTTTCTGTTCATTTTATAGTTTCCTTCAGACTGGGAGTTATATACAGGTGTTTTGAAGATGACGGCGGGAGGGAGTCGGATGTTGAGACATGTGTTTTTATTCTTATCTCAAAATAAAACACTTACCAAGTTCGCAAAAGCATACGGAACGCGGCTTGGAGCACGAAGGTTTGTCGCAGGGGATACGATTGAATCGGCGGTTAAGACCGTCAAAAGGCTAAACAGATCCGGTTTGTGTGCAACAATTGATTATTTAGGCGAGTATGCAGCTTCGGAAAAAGAAGCAAACCAAGTCGCAGAGGAATGCAAGAAAGCCATTCAAGCCATTGCCGAACATCAATTGGACTCAGAGCTTTCACTTAAGCTGACCTCAATCGGGCTCGATCTTTCAGAAGAACTTGCTCTTACTCATTTGCGCGCCATTCTTTCCGTTGCGAAGCAATATGATGTTGCTGTGACCATTGATATGGAAGACTATTCCCATTATGAACAGACACTTTCTATTTACAGGCAATGCAAACAGGAATTTGAGAAGCTCGGCACGGTCATTCAGGCGTATCTGTACCGGGCGGCAGAAGATATCAGAAAGATGCGGGACTTAAAGCCGAATCTCAGACTTGTAAAAGGCGCTTATAAAGAATCTGCGGCCGTAGCGTTTCCCGACAAAAGAGGAACGGACCTTCATTTTCAGAGCTTAATAAAGCTGCAGTTGTTAAGCGGGAACTACACGGCTGTCGCCACACATGACGATGACATCATTGCATTTACGAAACAGCTCGTCGCCGAACATCAAATCCCCGCATCGCAATTTGAGTTTCAAATGCTATACGGCATCAGGCCGGAGCGTCAGAAGGAACTCGCCAAGGAAGGCTACAGAATGCGTGTGTATGTCCCATATGGAACGGACTGGTTCAGCTACTTTATGAGAAGAATTGCCGAGCGGCCTGCCAATGCAGCGTTTGTGTTAAAAGGGATTTTGAAAAAGTGAAAGCAGCCGCGGAAAGCAGCTGCATTATGATTGTTCCATGTTATGTTTTTTATACTGCTGATTTTGACTTGTCCGTTTTCCGCCGCCGTAATGCTGAGTCGGACCGGCATCTCCCTTTACGCTCGCCGCGCTGACTGCAGCTGAAGACGGATTTTTTTTCTCTCGTACCATTCCCTTCACCTCCGGGCTTAAGTTGCCCGACTTTTATAGGCTTCATACAAAAAAATAACAAATTAGCTATTGAAGTCGAACCGGAAATCTTTTAAGATGAAAGAAGAAACGGGTTTCATTTTTTTTAGTCAAAAAATGAATGACTATTCATTCAATGTTCAAGGGGGATATCTCATGCACAAACACATTCGGAAGGCAGCCGTTTTAGGATCGGGGGTAATGGGTTCCGGGATAGCGGCGCATTTGGCTAACATCGGAATTCCTGTCCTGCTGCTAGATATTGTGCCGAACGATTTGACAAAGGAAGAGGAAAAAAAGGGGCTGACGAAGGACAGTCCGGAGGTGCGCAGCAGGCTGAGCCGGCAGGCGATGAAAAAACTGCTGAAACAAAAGCCCGCTCCCCTCACATCAGCGAAAAATACCTCCTATATTACACCGGGCAATCTGGAGGATGATGCAGAAAAACTGAAAGAAGCAGATTGGATTATTGAGGTCGTTGTCGAAAACCTTGAAGTCAAAAAGAAAATTTTCGCTCTTGTGGATGAACATCGAAAGACTGGAAGCATCGTCTCAAGCAACACATCCGGCATATCAGTGCAGGAAATGGCTGAAGGCCGGTCGGATGATTTTAAAGCCCATTTTCTCGGAACGCATTTTTTTAATCCCGCACGCTATTTAAAGCTGCTGGAGATCATTCCGATTAAGGAAACGGATCCTGATATTTTAAAGTTTATGACAGCTTTCGGAGAAAATGTCCTCGGGAAAGGCGTTGTTACAGCAAAGGACACACCGAACTTTATCGCAAACCGCATCGGGACGTACGGGCTTCTCGTGACAGTCCAAGAAATGCTGAAAGGCGGCTATCAGGTCGGGGAGGTTGATTCGATCACAGGACCGCTGATCGGCAGGCCGAAAAGCGCTACCTTTAGAACGCTTGATGTGGTCGGCCTCGATACATTCGCCCACGTTGCCCGAAATGTGTATGACAAAGCTGATGGCGATGAAAAAGAAGTGTTTCGCCTTCCAAGCTTCATGAACGATATGCTGGAAAAAGGGTGGATCGGAAGTAAGGCCGGCCAAGGCTTTTATAAAAAAGAAGGAAAAACGATTTATGAGCTTGACCCAGTGACGCTTACTTACGGCGAGCGGACAAAAATGAAATCACCGGCACTTGAAGCGGCAAAACAGGCAAAAGGGACAAAAGCCAAAATGAAAGCGCTTATTTATTCGGATGACAGGGCCGGCCGATTGCTGTGGAATATCACATCTCAAACCCTGCTTTACTCAGCCGAGCTGCTTGGCGAGATTGCCGATGATATTCATGCGATTGACCAAGCCATGAAGTGGGGATTCGGCTGGGAACTGGGACCTTTTGAGATGTGGGACGCCATCGGCCTCAAGCAGTCAGCGGAAAAGCTTGAGCAGCTTGGAGCAGATATGCCTGGCTGGATAAAAGAGATGCTGGACAAAGGAAATGAAACCTTCTACATCAAAGAGAACGGAACGGTATTTTATTATGACCGCGGCGAATACAGAGCCGTGAAAGAAAATAAAAAACGAATTCATTTACAAGCACTTAAAGAAACAAAAGGCGTGATTGCGAAAAACAGCGGAGCAAGCTTAATTGACCTTGGAGATGATGTGGCCCTTCTTGAATTTCATTCGAAAAGCAATGCGATCGGCCTCGATATCATTCAAATGATCCACAAAGGATTAGAGGAAACAGAACGGAATTACAAGGGGCTTGTCATCGGCAATCAAGGGAAAAATTTCTGCGTCGGCGCGAATCTCGCCATGATCTTAATGGAAGTCCAAGACGACAACTTTTTGGAAGTTGATTTTGTGATACGCCGTTTTCAGGAGACGATGATGAAAATCAAATACAGTGCGAAACCGGTCGTCGCCGCGCCATTTGGCATGACGCTCGGCGGAGGAACGGAAGTATGCCTGCCGGCGGCGCGTACTCAAGCGGCAAGCGAAGCCTATATGGGACTTGTGGAATCCGGTGTCGGCCTCATCCCTGGCGGAGGGGGAAACAAAGAGCTGTACATCAATCATCTACGCCGTGGCCTTGATCCGATGAATGCGGCAATGAAAACATTTGAAACGATTGCGATGGCGAAAGTGTCCGCTTCCGCTCAAGAGGCTCGTGAGATGAACATCTTAAAAGAAACGGATCACATCAGCGTGAATCAAGACCACCTGTTATACGATGCGAAGCAGCTGGCCGCATCTTTATACGATACTGGCTGGCGGCCGCCTGTAAAAGAAAAGGTCAAGGTGCCGGGAGAAACCGGTTATGCGGCACTCTTGCTTGGCGCTGAGCAGATGAAGCTGTCCGGCTATATATCTGAGCATGATTTCAAGATCGCGAAAAAACTCGCTTATGTCATTGCGGGCGGAAAAGTGCCGTTTGGTACAGAGGTTGATGAAGAGTATTTATTGGAGATCGAAAGAGAAGCGTTTTTGAGTTTGGCAGGAGAAGCAAAATCTCAAGCGAGAATGCAGCATATGCTTGTGAAAGGTAAACCTTTACGGAATTAGGAGGGAGCTTATGAAAGAGGCAGTCATTGTGTCAGGTGCAAGAACACCGGTTGGAAAAGCAAAAAAAGGTTCGTTGGCCACCGTTCGCCCGGATGATTTGGGAGCGATTTGTGTAAAAGAGACACTGAAACGGGCAGGCGGTTACGAAGGCAATATTGACGATTTGATTATTGGCTGTGCAACGCCTGAAGCGGAGCAGGGGCTTAATATGGCGAGAAATATCGGTGCGCTCGCGGGCCTGCCGTACACGGTTCCGGCGATTACAGTTAACCGTTATTGCTCTTCAGGCCTTCAGTCTATTGCATATGCAGCAGAAAAAATTATGCTGGGCGCCTACGATACAGCGATCGCCGGCGGAGCAGAATCCATGTCGCAAGTTCCGATGATGGGGCATGTTACCCGTCCGAACCTTGCTTTGGCAGAAAAGGCACCGGAATATTATATGAGCATGGGCCACACAGCCGAGCAAGTCGCGAAAAAATACGGCGTCTCCCGTGAGGATCAAGACGCGTTTGCCGTTCGCAGCCACCAAAACGCCGCTAAAGCCCTTGCAGAAGGAAAATTTAAAGATGAAATTGTACCCGTAGAAGTGACGGTGACAGAAATCGGAGAAGACCATAAGCCTATGGAAAAACAGTTTGTGTTTTCTCAGGATGAAGGTGTTCGCCCGCAAACGACTGCAGACATCTTATCGACATTGCGCCCGGCCTTTTCCGTTGACGGGACGGTGACTGCGGGCAATTCCTCGCAGACAAGTGACGGAGCGGCGGCTGTCATGCTGATGGACCGGGAAAAAGCCGATGCTCTTGGCCTGGCGCCGCTTGTGAAATTCCGCTCCTTTGCAGTAGGCGGCGTGCCGCCGGAAGTCATGGGAATCGGACCGGTGGAAGCGATTCCGCGCGCTTTGAAGCTTGCCGGACTTCAGCTGCAGGACATCGGCTTGTTTGAACTGAATGAAGCTTTTGCCTCACAGGCCATTCAAGTCATCAGGGAATTGGGAATTGATGAAGAAAAAGTGAATGTCAACGGGGGCGCAATCGCGCTTGGACACCCGCTTGGCTGTACGGGCACAAAGCTTACACTCTCACTCATCCATGAAATGAAACGGAGAAACGAGCAATTTGGAGTCGTGACCATGTGTATCGGCGGCGGAATGGGAGCGGCCGGTGTATTTGAATTATGCTAAAGGGGGAAAAACAAATGGCAAAAAAAGCGGCTGACGTACAAAAAGGCGGCGGATTTTTAATCGAGGATGTCACATACGATCAAATGTATACACCGGAGGATTTCACTGACGAGCATAAAATGATTGCGAAAACAACAGAGGATTACATCGAGCAAGATGTTCTCCCTCATATAGATGATATCGAAAACCATCAATTCGAGCATTCTGTCAGATTGTTGAAGAAAGCGGGCGAACTAGGGCTGCTTGGCGCCGATGTGCCGGAAGAATACGGCGGGCTCGGCCTAGATAAAATCAGCTCGGCACTCATCACTGAGAAATTTTCGCGTGCGGGAAGCTTTTCTCTTTCTTATGGCGCGCATGTCGGTATCGGTTCCTTGCCGATCGTCTTTTTCGGATCAGAAGAACAAAAGAAAAAATATTTGCCTGGACTCGCTTCAGGCGAAAAGATCGCCGCTTATGCTCTGACTGAGCCTGGCTCTGGGTCTGATGCACTTGGAGCAAAAACAACAGCTGTGCTGAATGAAGCAGGAACCCATTATGTATTAACAGGGGAAAAACAGTGGATTACCAACTCTGCTTTTGCCGATGTATTTGTAGTTTACGCCAAGATAGACGGCGACAAGTTTTCAGCCTTTATTGTAGAAAAAGAGTTCCCGGGTGTCTCCACGGGACCGGAAGAAAAGAAAATGGGAATCAAGGGATCATCGACAAGAACCCTCATTCTGGATCAAGCTGAAGTGCCAAAGGAAAACCTGCTCGGAGAAATCGGCAAAGGGCATGTCATCGCCTTTAATATTTTAAACATCGGCCGTTACAAACTGGCGGTTGGCACAATCGGCGCATCTAAACGCGTCATCGAGCTGTCTGCGGCATACGCAAATCAGCGCCGCCAATTTAAAACGCCGATTGCTGGTTTTTCATTGACACAGGAAAAAATCGGGACAATGGCCTCAAGGCTGTATGCGATGGAAAGCTCTGTATACAGAACCGTCGGGCTGTTTGAAGACAATATGAGCCAGTTCACGGCCGAAGATCTCAAGGACGGCCGGCAAATCGCCAAATCGATTGCGGAATACGCCATCGAATGCTCTCTGAATAAGGTATTCGGCTCTGAAACGCTTGATTATATCGTTGATGAAGGCGTGCAGATTCATGGAGGCTACGGCTTTATGCAGGAGTACGAAGTAGAAAGGGCCTATAGGGATTCAAGGATCAATCGGATTTTTGAAGGCACAAACGAAATCAACCGGTTAATCGTGCCAAGCACCTTCCTGAAAAAAGCGCTTAAAGGCGAGCTGCCTTTATTCGAAAAAGCACAGTCGCTGCAGGAAGAACTCATGATGCTTATGCCTGAAGAGCCTGGAAGCGGCGTCTTAGAGCAGGAGAAATATATCGTCAAGCAAGCCAAAAAAATTGCGTTGTTTGCTGCCGGCCTAGCCGCGCAAAAATACGGAAAAGCGATCGATCGTGAGCAAGAAATTCTCGTGAACGTAGCGGATATCGTCAGCAATGTATACGCAATGGAATCAGCCGTACTCAGAACGGAAAAGGCCATTGCCGCACAAGGCGCTGAAAAAGCAGCGCAAAAGGTGCTGTACACAGAAATTTTCGTTCAAGAGGCCTTTAACGAAATTGAAGCGCATGCGAAGGAATCCCTTATTGCAATGGAAGAAGGAGATTCACTCCGCATGATGCTTTCCGCTCTGCGCAAGCTGACGCGCGTAACGCCTAAAAACGTGATTCAGAAAAAACGCGAGGCGGCGGCAGGCATTTTTGAGGCTGAGAAATATATTGTCTGATTGGCCATGAGCTCCGCATGCGCGGAGCTCTTTTTTTAGAAGCACCGTTTTAGGTTTTTAAAACAAACTGTGTTAAAATAACCTCGATTATTTTATTGAGGGGGAAGAAGATGTCGTTAACTTTTTACTGGTACCCTAAATGCGGAACGTGCCGCAAAGCAAAGAAGTGGCTTGAAGAGCATGGGAAAGAAATAAACGAAATACATATTGCTGAGCAGCCGCCAAGCAAAGAAGAATTAAAAGCGCTTTATGAAAAAAGCGGGCTGGATCTTAAGAAATTTTTTAACACGAGCGGCATGAAATACCGCGAGCTCAATCTCAAGGAAAAGCTGTATCACATGTCAGAGGACGAACAGCTCGAACTGCTGGCTTCAGATGGTATGCTAATTAAACGCCCGCTTACAACAGACGGCGAAAAAGTGACTGTCGGATTTAAAGAAGACCAATTTGAAGAAAACTGGGCTTAATGTAAATTTTTTTTGAAAAGTGTGGTATCTTCTTATTGTAGTGCTGTAAAAAATGGAGGGATTCAATTGAGCATACCAAAAGATTTGCGTTACTCAGGAGAACACGAGTGGGTAAAAGTTGAAGGAGAAAAAGCCAGAATCGGAATTACGCATTTTGCCCAGTCCGAACTAGGCGACATCGTGTTTGTCGAACTTCCTGAAGTGGGCGCTGAAATCAAAGCGGACGAGCCATTCGGCAGTGTTGAATCCGTTAAAACGGTATCTGAGCTTTATGCACCGATTAACGGAACGGTTGTGGAAGTAAACGAAGATCTTGATGACAGTCCGGAATTCGTCAACGAATCTCCGTACGAAAAAGCATGGATGATCGTCGTTGAGCCATCTGACGCTTCTGAAATTGAAAAACTGATGACAGCAGAGCAATACGAAGAGATGACACAAGAAGACTAAAACAGGATAGCCGTAAAAGCAATTGGACACGCTAACGTTATGGGAGGTGTCCAATATGGCTTTCGACAAACAAAAGCTCGATGTCACCAATGACGTGACAGGCCGCTTTCAAAATGGCCGGCTCTCGTTATATCATGATAATGAGATGATCGGCCAAATGACAAGCATGAATGAATATGAGCTTAAGTCCGGTTATTCCTTTGAAAATGAGAAATTTTATAAGACAGCCGATGTGGTCTCTGGAGACAACGCAAAATATGTAGATTGTGACTACGAAAACGGCTGGTGTTAATGTTGGCGGTGAATTTCACTGCCTTCTTTTACAATCTGAACGTTTCAAATTTGACGCGGCAGGTGAACAAGATGAAGATGGATGAGCTGGAAAAGGTTATGATTGTTGAGGGGAAATCAGATAAAGAGAAAATCGAAAGCGTCCTGAATGAACCGGTGCGCATTATCTGCACAAACGGAACAATCAGCCAGCTGAAGCTTGAGGAATTGGCTGACGAGCTTTATGATAAAGACGTCTATATATTAGTTGATGCTGATGAATCAGGTGAGAAATTGAGAAAACAGCTGAAGCGTGAATTTAATGAAGCCTGCCATCTCCATATCGACAGAGCCTATAAGGAAGTAGCGGCTGCACCCAGGCACCATGTCGCCTCTGTATTGCTGCGTGCGAATCTGAATGTCCATACTATTTTTCTTGAAAGAAAGTCCCGAGGTGTATAGCATGAAAGAACTCCAAGAACACGAACTTGATCACATTGAAGATGATGTGTACCTTCTATATTTATATACTCCGTTTTGCGGCACCTGCCAGCTTGCAAGCAAAATGCTGACAGTGGTGAAAGAAATGCTGCCGGATGTCGCCTTCTATCAAAACAATGTCAATTACTCTCCGACATTCGCAAAAGCGTATCAAATTGAAAGCGTCCCTTGTTTTCTGCTGTTTAAAGGCGGAAAGATGGTCGAAAGAGGATATGCATTTCATTCCGTTTCTTATTTATATGAGCTGATCAAACAAAAATCATCTTCCGCATCCCATTTATGACATATTTCTCAGCAAATCCAATGAAATTGTCGTTCGTTTTATAAAGGGGTTCTTGCGACAAAGAGAGAAATGTGTATGTATGACCAACAAATAGGAGGTTGTACATATGGAGAAAGCGGAAGTTTTAGAGGATGAGTATCAGCATCTGTTTTTAAAACCCCTTTTGAATGCCTCAACATTGCTCATTACCTTCCAAGGAGAAGCAGAAGCCTTAACCGTCTCAATAAACGAACAGGGAGAAATGAAAAAAGTTTCTCCGCCCCAAACGTCCAACCTGACCTTTTACGGAAACCAAACGGAAATTATTGATTTATTGCACGGAGACATTTCCCTTCAGCACCTGATTCAGAGCGGAAGCCTCAAAGTAAAGGGG
>NZ_JAVAXX010000114.1:0-18490 GCF_042709275.1 Bacillus sp. LR_5
TTTAGGCAACTAAAATCATTCAAATTCATTCAATAACTATCAAAATCTTTCACGTTTCTCCATATTAACGTATGTCTATAGGGTTTGTAAACTGTAAATTCGACAAAAATAAGGACAATTGTACGACATTTTCTTCTTATTTTAATGAAAAAAGTCTTTTATATTCATAGTAGAAACCATTAAACATAAAAAAACCTCATGCATGTTGCATGAGGTTACTCATAACGCAGCGCTTCAATCGGATCAAGCTTTGCGGCTTTATTTGCAGGAAGCATGCCGAAAATAACACCAATGAGCATACTGAACAGCACGCCCCCGCATACAACCTGCCAGGATATGAGTGACGGCCAGCCCGCAATGGCAGAAACAAGCGCGGCCCCTCCGTATCCGATTCCAATCCCAATCAGTCCGCCGATAAGCGTCAATACGACTGATTCAATTAAAAACTGAGTCAGAATCTGCCCCCTCGTCGCACCGAGTGATTTTCTGATTCCGATTTCTCGCGTCCGTTCTGTGACTGATACGAGCATAATATTCATGACACCGATTCCGCCCACCAAAAGAGAGATCCCTGCAATTGAGCCGATAATCGTCGTCATAATCGCCGTTACTTTGCCAATCCCGGCAGCAATCTCTTCCATGTTCATCACTTGATACGAATCCTCTGTGCCATGATTGTCATTTACCAGCTGTGCCGCTTCTTTTCCAGCTGATTTTATGTCATCTGCTGATTCAACTTGCAATGATACATTACTGAAATCACTTGTGCCAAAAGAGGATTTCATCATATTAAATGGCACATACATTTCACTTAAACCGAAAGAAAGCAAGCCTGTTTCTTTTTTCAGCACGCCGATAATTTCAACAGGCTGTCCGTTGATCCAGACTACTTCACCGAGAGGGGAGGTTTTATTAAACAGCTCTTCAGCCATCTTTTGAGAGATGACTCCGGCTCTTTTCCCCGCGAGAAAATCATTGTCATTAAAGGTTCGGCCGCTATCGATTTCTAAAGAATTAGCATTCATGTATCCATCGTTTATGCCGTTAATCGTAACATCGGTTTCTTCCTCATGATAACGTGCTGTCATACTTTCAGAAGTCGAGGCAACGACTTGTTTGATGCCCTCTATCTCTTTTAAACCTTTAATATCGTTTTCTGTAAAAGTAGATTCTGCTAAGGCGTTCGGATTGCTTGCAAGCTCCTCATCGCTTGGCATATAGTACAGCTCCACGGTATTTCCCGGGCCGCTGATCGACTGCTTCAGCATTTGCTCGCCGCCCTGTCCTACCGCAACGACAACAATGACAGAGCCTACACCGATGATAATGCCGAGCATCGTTAAAATCGAACGCATTTTATGGGCAAGGACAGAGCTTAGAGCCATTCTGATGTTTTCTAACAGGCTCATTCTCCCACACTCCTTTGTCCGGAGCTGGCAGGAACAATGTTTCCGTCACGCACCATGACGATCCGATTCGTGCAATCTGCAACTTCCGGCTCGTGAGTAACAAGAACGATTGTCGTTCCCTCGGCATTTAATGCTGTAAATTGATCCATAATCGCCTCGCTTGTTTTCGTATCCAGCGCGCCGGTCGGTTCATCAGCTAAAATCAATTTTGGCTCATTCACGATCGCCCTCGCAATCGCCACCCGCTGCTTCTGTCCGCCCGACAGCTCATTGGGCATGTGGAGCATTCGATCGGCTAACCCGACCTTTTCCAACGCTTTCTCAGCCCGTTCTTGCCGTTCTTTTTTGCCTATGCCGGAATAAATCATCGGCAGCTCAACATTTTTTTTTGCGTTCAGCCGCGGAAGAAGCTGAAATTGCTGAAATACAAAACCGATAGACCGGTTACGGACTGCCGCCAATTCTTTATCTTTATATGAAGAAATATCTTCGCCGTCTAATTTATACGTACCGGAAGTCGGCCGGTCAAGACATCCGATAATATTCATGATCGTCGATTTCCCTGATCCTGACGGCCCCATAATCGAGACATATTCCCCTTGATGAATGTCCAAATCAATAGAATGGAGAACATCAAACGTTTCCTTGCCGATCTGGTAGCTTTTTCGCACATTAGAAAGCTGAATCATTTATGCTTTCACTTCCGTTCCATCGGTTACCTGATCAGAAGGATTCAAAATGACTTGATCATCTTGAGAAATTCCCTCTTTAATTTCTGTCAGATCATCTGTTACTTCACCGATTTTGACATCAACTCGTTTTGCTTTTCCGTCTTTTACTGTATACACATAATATTGATCATCTTCTTTTTTGACTGCCTTTGAAGGAAGCGTATTTGCTTTCCGCTTATCTGTTTCAATATTCATGATGAATTTAAACCCTGGCTTTCCTTCTGGAAGATTCCCTTTTATTTTCACTTGAAGCGGGTACTGGACCGCTTGTTCTGTTCCTTGTGCCGCAGTGCTTTCCTGCTGGTCCGGAACAAGTCCGACTGCGGAAACTGTGCCTTTCCATGTTTTATCCTGAATAACATCTGAAGTGAGTGTGACCTTCTGGCCTTTTTTGACTTTCAGTGTATCGTATTCAGACAATTTCCCTGAGACGACAAGGTCTTTCGGGTTGCCGATATGTATGACAGGCTCTTGAATATCTGATTTTTTGGATGCCGCTTCTTGGTTGACAGAAATAACAGTGCCTTCGATTTCGCTTTTTACTTGAAGATCTGACACCCGATTGGCAAGTGACTGCCGCTGAAGCTCGGTTTGTTTTAATTCGATCTCAGCAGTTTTTTCCTGCATTTGAAGCTCCGTCCGCTCAGATTCAATTTGTTTTTCTGCTTCTTTCTTGCCAACCTGTTTTTCCAGTTCTTTTTCTTTGCTGTCTAAGGCTTTTAACTTTTCTTGTATTTGGTCAATTTGAAGCTGATTCGATTGAGCCGTTAACTGGTTCTGTTCTTTTTCCAGGCTTAGCTGCTCATTTGTATAGGTGATCAAAGGCGTGCCCTTTTTAACTTTATCGCCTTCCTTTACTTTAATGTCTTCTAATGTCCCTTTATCCGCTTCATAAAACACATACTGTTCATTTGAAAATTTAAGTGTGCCGGGAACCATAACCGTTGACGAGATTTCTTTTTCTTCGAGGCCTCCCGTCTGTATCTTCTGGCCAGCGCTGCCGCTTGTCGGAGCGGCAGACCGGTAAATATTCATTCCAATAAAAAGAGCGACTAAAACTGCGATTCCAATTCCGATCCAGACTTTTTTCATAAGTTTATGCACCCGCCACAGAATTGATTAAACCTGAAAAGAACGAAAATGCAATCAGAATCCCGAAAAGAACAATCACTGAAATCCATCCTGCTTTTTTTGAGATGCCGCCTGTTTTGTGAAGTCCGATTGCCAATAATACATAGCTCCATATACTGAATATCTCAAAGGTATTTAACACGCTGGCGAGAGCTCCGTCAGATGGGATAATCCCTGCCAGTGACGTCGTGCTGTAAAGAGGATTCACGTCAGTCGTAAAAGCAACAATTCCGTTAACCAATAATCCAAGACTGCTAATCAAAGAGACAAACAGACCGAGAGAAAGCATTTTTTTGTATGTCGTAACTCCGCCTGATATTTTTACACAGAGCCAATAAATAAGAGGGGCAATAAATAACGCTGCGATACCGCCGAAAATAGCGCCTGCCATTCCTCCAAATTTGGTTATTGTTGCGACAGTTTCAATTTGTTCAGCTGATAGCCCTTGAGTGTCCCCGCTTTTCAAAAGCTCACTATAATCCGTACCGAGTGATTGCAGTACCGCGCCGACGATGATAATCGCTGCAACAATAAAAAGCGGTCCCCATACAGCCGGTCTTTCTCTTATTCTTTCAAATTGAACGGACGGACTTGTGATCACTCCGAAAAGTGATGGCTTTTCAGTCGCCATTCCGCTGTTTTTTTCTACATTTGTTTCCATTATAAAACCTCCTCTAGAATATCTAACAAATAGTACGGGAGAGGTATCAAAAAGTTTCATGTTTTTCTAATAAATTTCCAAAAGCCTTCAATATATAACTGAAGGCTTTTTATATTATTCTATCGCTGCACTGTATTGCGCTTTTACAAGCCCGGCATAGATGCCCCCTTTAGCGAGCAGCTGGTCATGGTTTCCTTCTTCCATTTTCTTGCCGTGATCAAGAACAATGATGCGGTCGGCGTCGCGGATTGTGGACAATCTGTGGGCGATCATCACTGCTGTACGCCCATTCAGCAGCGTTTTTAACGCCTGCTGAATTTTCACCTCCGTCTCTGTATCAATACTGGCCGTTGCTTCGTCAAGGATGATAATAGCTGGATCGGCGAGCAATGCTCTTGCAAAGGAAATGAGCTGGCGCTGTCCGGCAGACAGTACGCTGCCCCTTTCCTCCACCTCTGTTTTGTATCCTTCTGCTAAACCAGAAATAAATTCATCCGCTCCGACCGCTTTGGCTGCTTTCATCACTTCTTCGTCTGAAGCACCCGGCCGGCCAAAACGAATATTTTCCATGATGGTCCCGGAGAAAATAAATGTATCTTGCAGCACAATGCTGATTTGAGTGCGCAGACTGGCAAGGGAGAGATCCTTTATCGGAATGCCGTCTATTTTAATGGTGCCTCCCGTGGCATCATAAAAACGGCTGATTAAATTGGCGATCGTCGTTTTCCCGCTCCCCGTATGTCCGACAAGCGCAAGCGTCGAGCCCGCCGGGATAGAGAAGGAAACCGCGTGAAGGGCTTTTCGTTTTTCATCATACGAAAATTCAACCTCTTCAAAACTGATCTCCCCACTTATCTTTTTCTTATGAATGGCATCCGGCTTCTCCTTGACATTTGGCTGTTCGTCCAGAAACTCAAAAATCCGTTCGGATGATGCCATCCCCATTAACAGCTGGTTATAAACCTGGCCCAGTCTCGAAATAGGTTCCCAAAACATGCCCAGATAGAAGGCAAAAGAAACGAAGACGCCAATCGTGATGGTTTCATTCATGATGAGTGTGGCGCCATACCAAATCAAAACAGCCGTTCCTATCGCATTCGTCATTTCTACCAACGGACGGAACATGGCATTTTTTCTTGTTGCTTCCCTCCATGATTGATAGTTCTCCTGATTGACGCCGTCAAAAAACGCCATGTTTTCTTCTTCCTGTGTAAATGCCTGCGTGACACGGATGCCCTGAATGCTTTCATTCAGATGAGAATTGAGCTTCGATTGCTTAAGGCGCACCGTTTGCCAGGAGCGGCGTATTTTTTTTCTGAGACTTGTTGAAATAAAAAACATGATCGGCAGTGTCACCATAATGGCGATAGTCAGCTCAGGGCTCAGTGTAAACAAAATGATGATAACACCAGCCAGAAGGAGCAAGTCGGTCAATAAGTTGATGACTCCGCTTGTAAAGAGCTCCTGAAGAGAGTTAATATCATTCATAATCCTGACCAAGATCGATCCGGCCGACCGCTGATCAAAAAATCGATGGGATAAGCGCTGCACATGGGTAAATAAATGCTGGCGCAAATCGTAAATCACATGCTGGCCAAGCTGATTCATCCACCTGATTCTTAACACATTGGCGGCATAATTGAGCACATATAAACCGCTAATGATAAAAATGAGCTGGGTCAGCAGCTCCGAGTTTCTCGCTGTAATCGCTTGATCGAGAACATAAACACCGATCAGAATAGGAATCACAAGCTTCACAGCAGTCCCAATCAATACAGTGAGAAAGGAAAGCGGCAAAATTGTTTTTCGATAAGGTTTGACATAACTCAGCAGCCGCCACATTTGAGCCCAGTTAAACGGCTTTTCAATGATTTCATCTGAAGAATAATAGAAACGCTCCAAAATCCCCTGTTTTTTTGCTTGTTTCATATGGCCCTCCCTATCCGACCTGATGCGGCTCATTGATCATTTTGACATCACGGTATTGCAAATCGTAAATCTTTTTATAGTAGCCGCCTTTTTCAAGAAGCTCGTGATGTGTTCCCCTTTCACAAATGCGCCCTTTATCAAAAACGAGAATTTCATCGGCGTGTTTCAATGAAGAAATGCGGTGAGCGATGATAAAGGTTGTGCGGTTTTTCATGACTTCTTTTAAGGCAAGCTGTATGCTGTGCTCCGTTTGCATATCTACTGCGCTTGTGGCATCGTCCAATATTAAAACGCTCGGGTTCAAACAAATGGCTCTCGCAATGGCGATACGCTGTTTCTGTCCGCCGGAAAGTCCCATTCCCCTCTCTCCCAGCATGGTGTCATATCCATCAGGAAGCTCCATGATAAAGTCGTGAGCCTGCGCCCTTTTTGCCGCTTCGATGATGTCATCCATTGAGGCATCCGGCCTCCCGTACGAAATGTTTGATCGAATCGTAGATGAAAACAGAAAAGATTCTTGAAGTACGACCCCGATATTGGAGCGAAGGGTTTTTAACGAATAATCTGTGATGGGTTTGTGATCGATGGTAATCATTCCGCCAACAGGGCTGTAAAATCTGGTGAGGAGCTGTGTAACTGAGCTTTTGCCTGAACCTGTCGGGCCCAATAGTCCGATTATCTTCCCGCTGTTTGCCTCAAAGCTTACATTGCACAGCGCGTTTGTTTGTTCTTTTCCGTATGCAAGAGAAACATTTTTGAAATGGACATTTCCGGTTAATTTTTGTTTATGCAAAGCATAAGCATGGTCTGTGATGTCTTCTTCTTTTTCCAGAATTTCCAGCAGGCGTTCACCTGACGCTTTTGCTTGAGAGAACATATTGATTACAAAGCCTAAGTTCATAATCGGCCACATCATATAATTGACGAGGCTGAAAAAAGCGACAAGCTCGCCGGGATTAAGCTGATTTTGCATGACCAAGTAGCCGCCGTATGAGAGGAGAGCTACAATACAAATGTTCCCGATGAACTCCATTAAAGGGAAATACGCAGACCAAATGGATGATGTTTGTAAATATTGTGCCCTGTATTCCGCATTGGCTTTATTAAAAGTGCTGATCTGAAAATCTTCCCTTGAAAGAGATTTAACCGTATTGATGCCGCTGATATTTTCTTGGACTTTTGTATTGAGTTTCGCAAACGATTTGCGGATGCCTCTAAAGGCAGGATGGACCCTTTTGTCAAACTGATATACCGCAACAGCGAGAAATGGCAGAACAGCTATGGTCACAAGCGTAAGTGGAACAGAATAGTAAAACATGACTGACAGGCTGATGGCGACCAGCAGGCCGAATCGAATGAGCTCAGCGAGACCGTATGATAAGAAAAAACGAAGCCCTTCAACATCAGCTGTCAGCCTGGACATCAAATCTCCTGTTTTCGCATTATCATAATAAGAAAAAGAAAGCCGCTGCAGTTTTTCATACAGACCATTTCTCAGCCGATAAACGGATTTGATTCCAAACATATCACCTAAATATTGATGAAAAAAAGTGGCGGTTCCTTTCAAGGCCATTACCGCAATAAATCCTAAGCTGACCCATGTTGCAAGCTGATACTGCCGTCCCAGTACGATTTCATCAATCGTAATTTGCAGGATAATCGGGTAAACGACAGTAATCGCAGTCATCAAAAGCATGGCCAGAAGCGACCACATAAACACTTTTCTGTACGGCCAATAAAACATTTTTAATCTTTTAAATGTCTCCATATCCAGCACCTTTCCAATTTTTATCATCTTTACTATATCGATACCCGAAATAAATTTCTATTGTTTTTCAAAAATTCAGTCTAATGATGGAGTGGGTCTCTTACTTTATAGGGAGTCACTTATATGTAGAATAAACGCTTACAGAAAATCATTGTATGCTGAGGATGCTTGGGGATATGCGAAAAAAATACAGAAAAACCGGAGGCTGAATGCCGTCCGGTTTTCATCCACCGCTGACCGGCGGAATGATGGCTACCGTGTCACCTGAAGATACGGAGGTATTTTCTTTTACATAGCTTTCGTTAACGGCAATCATAGCTGTATCAATAGATTCGAGGCCGTATTGTTCTTTTAGACTCACTTTTATTTCATCTGTTGTTGCTTGTTCCATATCTATTTCCAATGCTTGTGTGCCGGCCTGTTCGGCAAGCCCTGCAAATAAAAGAATTTTAATCATGCTGCTCTCCCTCGCTTAGATCTGGTTTTCCGTTCGGATAAGCTGTTGTTTCAAGCTGGTCGCCGATCCATTGCTCACCGTCTTCCCAAATTTCTTTTTTCCAAATCGGCACAATCTGTTTAATTCGTTCGATCGCATACTCATTGGCTTCATAAGCAGCTTTTCGATGGGGAGAAGATACAGCGATCACGACCGCTGCTTCACCGATATCCAGCACACCTATGCGGTGCGTGATCGCCGCTGAAGCGCCTTCCCACTTTTCTTCGATTTCAGCCCCGATTTGAGCCAGCATCTGTACGGCCATCGGTTCATATGCCTCATATTCAAGGCGAACCGTTCTTTTTCCGTTTGTCCATTCCCGAACCGTGCCAATAAATGTAGTAATTGCCCCTGCTTCCCGTTTCTCCACTTTTTTGACGATTTCTTCAGTAATAATGGGTGTTTTCGTAACCTCAAACCGTTCCATTATGCGATTCCCCCTTCAGCTGTGAGAGCACAAAATCCACCGCAACCGGATCATCCGCATGAAAAACGGGTAATTCCTGCTGCTCTGTCATATGCTCTTTTTTTCTATAGATGATGGCGATTGTATTTACAGTCTGCAGCGCTTCTAGATCTTCCTTTTCGCTTAGTATAACTATTTTAGGATAAGGCGCTTTTTTAAAGCCTTCTATCAGAAGGCAGTCTGTTTCGAGAAACTGATATAACTCGATCAGCCGCGGCAAATCCCAATTGCGGCGGGCTGTCAGCTGTAACACACCAGCACCTTCTACCGCTGTCACATCAGCACCTGCCGCTTGGTAACGATCAGTGTCTTTTCCTTCAGTGAACGTTTGCGGTTCACCGCCGTGACCGTGATGCTTCAGACAGCCTAAATTGAGCCCCTGTTCAGAGGCTTTTTCAAGAATACGCTCAATAAACGTTGTTTTCCCGCTGTTTTGAAATCCTACAACTTGGACGATCGGGAAAGGACAGACCAAGGCCATTCACTTCCATTCTCTTCTCTGATGAGCAGCACTTGAACCGTTCGGCCTGATTCATACCCTCTCGTGCCGCCCGGCAGGATAATAAACGCATTTGCTTCTGCAAGTGACGTAACAGAGCTCGACTTATCTAATCCGACGGGTGTCGCCAACAGCTTCCCTTCCTGGTGATACACGAACGCACGAACAAATCGGGTAAATGGGTTCGGCTTTGGAAAATCCTTTGTCAAAACAGCTTCTGCACAAATTGAATGCGGTTTTTCATTGAACAGCCAAGTCTGGATCATCGGTTTGACAAACAGTTCAAAACCGACATAGCATGCTGACGGATTGCCTGACAGGCCAAACAGCAGCATATCGTTTGCATGCGCCACCGTTGTCACGCTGCCCGGGCGCATGGCAACTTTATTAAAGAGCACGTCCGCTCCGAGTTTTTCATAAATCGCAGGCAAAAAGTCAAAATCACCCACTGACACGCCGCCAGTTGTAATCAGAAAATCAACCTTTTTCATTGCTTCTTTGATCGCGGCAAAGCTTTTATCCAGATCATCAGAAATTTTCCCTAAATAAAGCGGTGATCCGCCTGCTTCTATCACTTGCGCATACACCATACTGGCATTGCTGTTGCGGATTTTCCCCGGCTCCAGTGGATCACTAACATTCAGCAATTCTGTACCAGTTGCGATAATCCCGACAACAGGCTTTCTCACAACAGGCACAGATGCGTATCCGAAGGTTGCCAAAAGCGCAGACACTCCTGGTGTTACCCGGGTGCCCTTTCTCAATAAAACACTCCCTTTTTGAGCGTCTTCACCTGTTTTTGAAATATTATCCCCCGGCTGGAAGCGGCGTTTTAAAGACATAAACGCTTTCCCATTCTCCTCAAAGAGTTGAGTCAGCTCTATCATGACGACAGCATCTGCTCCTTCAGGGATTTGAGCACCAGTCATAATCCGCACGGCCTGAAACGGGCCAAGTTCTTTTTCAGATACAGCCCCCGCTCCAATATGATCTATAACCTCAAACCGAACTGGGTTCTCACGTGAAGCTTCAGCCGTATCGCACGCTCTGACAGCAAAACCGTCATATGGCGAACGGTCAAATGCAGGTACGTGGTGATCCGCTGTTACATCTTCAGCTAAAAATCGATGAAGGCTTTCTTCAAGCGCCACCCATTCCGTTTCCCCTTGTTTTTGAAAATGGCTGACACGCCGAACTGCCTCGTCTACCGGTACCGGTGTTCTTTTCTCCAGCATTCTGACCCCTCCTGTTGTTACAATCCAATTACTCTTGCCAACACGGAATTGGCTTCTTTCACATCATTTGTGCCATGCACCAGTGCCCGTCCGTCATTGAAAATGACGATTCTGAAATCTTCGTAAAAAATATGCAGCAAAAACGCATTGGCCTCGACCTTGCCGATTGTTTTCAGCCGCTTGATGAGCTCCTGTTTCGGAATTCTTTTTAATGATTCCGATCTTACCTGAACTGTATCACGGCCGCACAGTACAGCGGCTTTTGGTGTGTTCCAGTCTTGGAGATAAGGATAAACCGCATGTGCTCCGCAAGACGGGCAATCCTCACGGCGTACATGATCAACGTTAATTTTCATATGTGAGTTGTTCCAGACATCGAATGTCACAAAACCGCGCTGTATCGCGTCTGTTTGTCCGGTTAACAGCTTTAAAGCCTCAGCCTGCTGATAAGCCGAAACGATATGCACAGCGGGTGGAATGATGCCAGCAGTATCACACGTCGCCCCGCCGACAGGAATTTGCTCAAACAAACAAGACAGACAAGAGGTTTCTCCCGGAATAATCGTCATGAACATCCCCTGGCTGCTTACACAAGCACCATAGACCCACGGTGTCTTTGTTTTCTGAGCTAGATCATTTATCAGCATGCGGGTTTCAAAATTATCTGTCGCGTCGATCACGACATCTGCTTTTTCAATCAGCGGCTCAAGCGTTTCGGCTGTTCCTTCGGCAACAAACGCCTCAATATGTATTCCGCTGTTAATCGCTGATAGATGCTCTTTGGCAGCCATGGCTTTCGGCATACGGAGCTTGGCATCGCTTTCTGTATAAAGCTGCTGCCTTTGCAGGTTGCTCCACTCCACATAGTCACGGTCAATAATGGTAATAGTACCGACCCCCGCTCTCGAAAGCCCTTCAGCACCTGCAGTCCCAAGCGCTCCAGCTCCGACAACCAGCACATGGCTGTCTCCCAGTCTTTTCTGGCCTATTTCGCCTATTTGCTTAAATCTGATTTGCCGTGAATAACGCTCCTCCATCAAACCTGTTCTCCTTATCTTTTATGTCATCTTAACATGTTTTTGCTCCATCAGTCCCACCTGAAGGAGTCCGTTTTTTCTTCCAAACGCCTAAAATCATCACGTGTATTAACATTGATAAACTCTGCCGGATTTGCCCCGATCTCTTCAGCCTGTACGTAACAAACCGAAATTCGGCCTAACAAATCTGATATTCTTAATCTCTTCTCAGAGAGCTGATCATATAGAATGGGCATGATTCGTTTATGGTAAATTGCAATAAGTGGCTGCTCCCGTCCGTCTGAAATCGGGACGACCGCGTCTATACCCTCAGTCATCAGACGCTTGAGCTCCAGCATCGTCCTTCTTTGTATCAGCGGCGTGTCACAGGAAAGAACAGTATAAAGATCACCGTCTGTCTTTTTAAAAGCGGTATATATACCAGCCAAAGGCCCCATTCCTTGAAACGGCTCAGCATCTTGATACACTTCGATTTCACCGTTTTCTTGAAATCTATCAATAAACTCAGGACGGCTGATGATAACCGTATGTTCTCCAAGCGCCTTTTTAGCCCATTCGTAAAACATCTTGCCTCTCCAATTCACAAACGCCTTCGGTTCTCCGAAGCGCCGTGAGGCTCCTCCTGCCAGCAGTACATTTGTATGCTTCATGTCATCTCACCTCTAGTTCGTTAAAAGCATAGCAAAAGCACAGCCCCAATGCCAATGCTTGTCTGTTTATTAAAGAGGAATAGCTGTTCAGTATTTGCATATTGTAGTGTTAACATCATGAGGGAGATGGTTCGAATGAAAAGATCAGGTCCTTTTTTCCACGACGTGTCTCAGGAGAACCTTTATTTAAAATCAGAGCTATCAAGGTGCCATAAGCTAATTGCCGAACTTGAAGCAAGCTACTTCCATCAGAAAAATAACAAGCTTCTCAAAGAAAATAATGATATGAAAGAAAAACTCCAGCAGCTGTCTGCCGAATTAACACAAATGTCAACGAAAGAAAAACACGCCTCCCATACCAGCCAAACCCTGCACCAAATAAGAGCTGAACTGCTTGATAAAATCGTTGCTTTGCAGGAGCTTCTTTCTGCTGAAACCTATAAACGCAAAGCCGAAATAGAAGAAAAACATAAACTTCATATTGCTAATATCAAAATTGAAGAAGAAAATAAAAATCTTCATAAACGAATCAGCCATCTTCAGGCCTCTATTGAACAGGAACAAGGCGCACTGCTTCAGGCAAAACAGCAAACCGAATTGATAAAAGCCGAAAATGGCCGTCTAAAAGAGCAAATGGTAGAAAAAGAATATCAGCTAAAACATATTAAAATAGAAGTTGATCATATGAAAGATCGAATCATAGAAACGAAAGAAAGGCTGCTCGAAATAGAAAAAACGAAAG
This sequence comes from Bacillus sp. LR_5, assembly GCF_042709275.1. Lineage (NCBI taxonomy): Bacteria > Bacillati > Bacillota > Bacilli > Caryophanales > Bacillaceae > Bacillus > Bacillus sp. LR_5. Next base: position 12,755 of record NZ_JAVAXX010000114.1, read on the forward strand.
AAAAATTATTTCACGAAACTATTATATCGTATAAACGGCAGCTTGATGAAAGCGATGCCTGGATTGCTTCTCATTTTGCCGATATTGATGGCGGCACGAAACAAAAAGAAAAAACGGCAGAAGAAACTCCAGCGGTCTACACGCAGCCAAATCATGTAGAAACCATACTTGATGATGTCACCAAGCAGATACATGCGCTTCAAAAACAGCTTGCCCGCGCCCAATCATCAGACCAAGCCATGAGCCATACAATCGAAGAGCTGAAAAACAGAGCCGCTGAAGAAAAGCCATATCAAAAGTGGGTATATAAGCTTAATCTTGAAAAAGAAAACAAACCTTCACAGAAAAAAACTCAATAAAAAACTGCTTGAGCCATGCCAAGCAGTTTTTCTGTATCTTTAATCATTTGCTGATTCTGCAGATTCAGCTGATTCAATTTCGCCTTCTAAAATGTACTGGCCGCGATACGGCTTTTTCACTTCCGGGTACATTTTAATTAAGCTTTGCATAAACGTTGTCATATTAGGGATTTCAAGACCGCTTTCTTTTTCAATCTCTTTTTGAAGCTCGGAGCTCTTAATCGCCGCATTGTGGCGTTTTAATGTTTTAATGGCAGCTTCACGCAGCTTAGCTGCTTTTGATCCCGGTCTTGCCGTCCCTCTTCTTCTTCGTGTTGTTCCGTCTGGTATACCGGCAGGAAGAGAGGAAATAGATTGAAGCTGAGGCTGAACAGACTGCTGCTGTGATTGCGGCTGATAGCTTCTGATTTCCTGAGCCGCAAGCTCAGCGAGAACCGGCAGAGAGTCAGGTTTTTTTTCAGAACGGAAATCCTTTTTGATTTCGGAAGGGCTTCCATTTCTGTCTAGCTCTCTTAATTTTGCGTATATTTTATCACGTTCAATTTGATATTCACGAATGACTTTCACTTCAGCTTCATTTAATTGTTCTAACCGCAAGCGCAAAGCTTCTCTTTCATTAAACATTCCTCAATGTACCCCCTATCAAAATTAACATCTTTAATTAAGATATTAGATTACAAAAGTAATTTTATCAACTATTATTTTAGCATTTTACTATTATATTTACTCTATGAAAAATTCCTTATTTTCTGAAAATGTTTTATTTTTCAAAAGAGTCCTTTATTCACAAGGGATTGAGGGGCTTTCAAATTCATTTGGTATAATGTTGAAAATATATATATTACTTACTTCTTTAATGAAATTTAGTGTAATATCTACAATTTTCGAGTTATGGGATATGAAATTTATCTAAAATTGAGGAAAAACATCAAAAATGAGCTGTTTTTTTAGCGTATCAATCAAACAAATCATCATTTCCTATACCCAAATTTGGAAAAATAAGCTTCTTACTCTTCTTCGATTGCTTTCTTTCACAAATAAAAAAACCTGATGAGATCAGGTTTTTATGAAGAACTATTCAGATGCCTGTTCTGTTTCAGCCAGTACACGGTTCACACGTTTTTCAAGCATCTTCATACCGCTCCCGCCGGCTTGGAAGTGACGGAGCTGTCCTGTTTTATCAAACACATAGTATGCAGGCACATATTCATTTTCAAATGCATCGGTTAAAACATGATCACTGTCAACAAAAATCGGCTGAGTGATGTCATGTTCAGCAGCTACTTCTTTAATTTTGCCGAGGTCAAGATCATCTTCGGAACGAGGCATATGCACAGCTACAACGTTCAATTTATCTTGATATTTATCACGAAATTCATTCACTTGCGGCATCGCTTCTTTGCACAGATGGCAGCTGATGGACCAAAAATGAATAAGCGTCGGCTTTTCCCCGATCAATTGCTCTCTCGTTACTTCACCATTGAACCAAGCTTTTTCCCCTGTCAATTCAGGCATTGGCTGACGTAATTTCATTGCTTTTCCCTCCTATTAAACAGAAAGGCCTAACGAATATGTTAGACCCTTTTTCGTCCTTAGAAAGAATTAAAGTGTTTTTTGGCCTGGTTTCCAGTTAGCCGGGCAGAGTCCGCCAGTTTGCAGCGCTTGAAGAACACGAAGCGTTTCATCAACGTCACGGCCAATGTTGTTGTGGAAAACAGTTTGATATTGGAGCTCGCCTTCAGGATTGATAATAAACAATCCACGCAGGGCCACACCTTCTTCTTCGATTAAAACGCCATATTCACAGGATACCTCATGGTTAGTATCAGCAGCAAGCGGATATTTCAGCTGGCCAAGGCCGTTTTCTTTACGGTCTGTATTAATCCACGCCAAATGAGTATGGATTGTATCAGTTGAAACCCCGATGACTTCAGCATCAAGATCTTCGAATTCGTCATAGCGGTCAGACATTGCTGTGATTTCAGTCGGACAAACAAAAGTGAAGTCCATTGGATAGAAGAACAACACTGTCCATTTGTCGTTTTTCATGTTTTCCTCAAGACTTACTTTGCCAAATTCTTTACTTGCAAGGACTGCTTCCATTTCAAAACGAGGAGCCTGTTTACCTACCATACGTTCTGCCATATGTATCCCTCCAATTTATAGTTTGGCTTAAAAGCCGGACTCACATGAAAGTAAAGGATGTTTACCCATATTTCGTTAATAACATCACAATGCCCATTATATAGGAGTCGATTTTCAGAGTCAATTTTTAACAAATATTGTATGTCTTTGGTTTCGACATTTTTGAATAAAGAGTTTAACATATTCATGTATAGGGTAACTCATCTCAATGTGCAGCAATCAATTCAGAAAAGGAGCTCCAACATGGATTTTATTAAACAATACGATTGGGCGGGACTGATTACAAATGCCGGTATTCTGCTCATTAAACTCGTCATTATGGTATTGCTCTATTTTATCGTTCGATCTTTAGGCATAAAAATCATTAAACATCTGTTTGCAAAATTCGAGGAGCAGCACAGCTTGTCTATCGGACGTGCACATACTCTCCGAAGCCTGACTCTTAACATATTTGCTTACATATTAATTTTTATATTCTTTGTCATGGTTCTTGATTTGTTCCATTACGATCCAAGTGCTCTTTTAGCGGGAGCAGGAATCGTCGGACTGGCTGTCGGATTTGGCGCCCAAGGACTTGTCAGCGACATTGTGACAGGTTTTTTTATATTGCTTGAAAAACAATTGGATGTCGGAGATTATATTACTGTTTCCACCTTTGACGGGATTGTTGAGCAGGTTGGCTTAAGAACCACTCAAATCCGCAGCTTTGACGGAACCCTGCATTATATCCCAAACAGAAACATTACAAACGTGAGCAATCATTCGCGGGGAACAATGCAGGCTCTGGTTGATATTAAAGTGCCGGCTGAAAGAAATATTGATGAAACGATTCACATTTTACAGCAAGTATGTGATGAGACAGCAGCCGCTCTCCCGCAAATAAAAGAAGGCCCTAATGTCATCGGAATTCAAGAACTGGGCACTTCTGAAATCGTGATCAGAGTCATTGCCAAAACAGAAAATATGGAACAGTGGCGGGTTGAGCGAGTGCTTAGAAAGGAAATAAAAACTGCACTTGACCGTGCTTTTCCTAAAGAAACAGAATAAATAAAAGAACCGAAGCTTTTTGCTTCGGTTTTTATTTACTGAATTCTGCTTTCAACTTCGCTGCAAATTTCTTCAGCAGTCATCCCGGAAGCTGTAATGACAGGTGCTTGTGTTACCGTATCGGCTATTCCTTGCACATTATTATCAAGACCTGTTACGACACAGCAGTCACAGCCTTTTGCATCGTCAGGGCTTTTCATCATTACAACGTCATATCCTTTTTCTTTTAATGCAGCTTCTACATCTGATAACGATTGCTCAATTCCAATTTTTTTAGCCATTATTGAACACCTCCGTTTACTAGAGTGCTCATTTTATGGAATTTTATTCTTTCATTTATACTTAATTGGCATAAACAGAAAAATAACCTGTCATGACGTTAACCGCTGTCTCTATCGCATTTTCATCGGGATTCAGCTTTGCGTGATGAAGCCCATGTTCAGAGTCAGCACCGAGCCAGAACATGAAGCCGGGATATTTTTTCAGCATGTAGCCAAAATCCTCTCCAGTCATTGCTTCTTTTGCTTCGATTACTGTTGCCAGTTGATGTTCAGCAACAAAAGACATAAATTCTTCTGTCAGTCCGTTCGTATTGTAAACTTGGTGATACACTGACGGGTATGTCACTTTCCCTTTGCAGCGGAACCCGATTTCGATTCCTTTCACTATATCTTCAATCCGCTCCTTTACCTTCTTCATTGATTCTTCAGAAAGCGTGCGGATCGTGCCTTCCAAGTGGGCCGTTTCCGCAATGATATTTTGTGCTGAGCCGCCGGTAATGGTACCAACTGTAATAACGGCACTGTCCAGCGGATCTGTGTTTCTAGAGATGATCGTTTGCAGCTGGGTGACAAGTGTGCTTGCGGCTACAACCATGTCCTCGGCCAAATGCGGATAGGCTGCATGTCCCCCTTTGCCTTCCAGATCGATGACAAGCTCTGATGTATTCGCAAAAAGAAGGCCGCTTTTTGTCGCGATAGTGCCTACTGGCAGCTCTGGAGCAATATGCAGCGCAGTGATGAAATCAGGCTTCCACTTTTTTAAAACGTCGCTCTCAAGCATTGGTTCCGCACCGCCAGGTCCTTCCTCTGCCGGTTGAAACAGAAAGAGCAAATCATGTTTGACCGGATGGTGAACAAAATGGTCAATAATGCCGAGTGCAATCGTCATATGCAAATCGTGTCCGCAGGCGTGCATGTTACCGTGATGCTCTGATGCGAACGGAAGACCGGTTTGCTCTTCAATGGAAAGCGCGTCGATATCCGCTCTGTACGCCAGCATTTTTTCCGGCGCCGTTCCGTTGATCTTTACAAAAAGCCCTGTTCGCCATTTCTCAATTTCAATCCTGTCTTGCGGATATTGTTCCAAAACATTTAATAAATATTGCTGGGTTTTGAACTCCTGAAATCCAAGCTCCGGTATACGGTGCAGATCTCTGCGGATTGCGATGAGCTCCTCTTTCTTCATTTTCATTCCTCCTGCCTATACGAATAAGGCGTGGATATTTTATCCACGCCTTTTTTATCAAACCATTCCTTACAGCTGGCGTAATTCCTGCTTGATTTCAGTTTTGCCTTTTGTTTTCTCATCAATGTCTTTGATTTTTTTAGCAGGTGTTCCTGCAACGACAGTGTATGGCTCAACATCGTTTACCACGATCGCGCCCGCAGCAACAACCGCTCCTTTACCTACTGTTACACCTTCAAGCACAACAGCATTTGCGCCGATCACAACGTCGTCTTCAATGACAACCGGTTTAGCGGATGGCGGCTCAATAACGCCCGCAAGTACAGAACCCGCTCCGATATGGCAGTTTTTACCAACAGTAGCTCGTCCACCCAAGACAACGTTCATATCGATCATTGTGCCTTCGCCGATAACTGAACCGATATTGATAGAAGCACCCATCATGATGACTGCGTTATCACCGATTTCAACTTGGTCGCGGATGATCGCGCCCGGCTCGATACGCGCTTTGATATTTTTAAGATCAAGCATTGGAATCGCAGAATTGCGGCGGTCATTTTCAACCACATAGTCTTCGATTTTGCTTTGATTTTCTTCAATTGCTGTTTGGATTTCGCTCCATTCACCGAAAACGACACCAGTGTTTCCGTTGATAAAAGCTTTCGCAGATTCGCCGAAATTGATTCCTTCCAGCTCACCTTTCACGTAAACCTTTACC